>JACMLV010000396.1 GCA_014379395.1 Burkholderiaceae bacterium | reverse complement strand
CTTGTTGAAGAACGCCATCGGCAGCAGGATCAACAGGATCATCACCACCGTCACCGACGAGGCCATCGGCCAGTCGTTATTGGTGAAGAACTCGTCCCACAGCACGCGCCCGATCATCAGGGTTTCCGGGCCGCCCAGCAGCTCGGGGATGACATACTCGCCGACGGCCGGAATGAACACCAGCATGGCGCCGGCCACGATGCCCGATTTCGACAGCGGCACCGTGACGCGCCAGAACGCCTGCAGCGGCGTCGCGCCGAGGTCGGCCGCCGCCTCCAGCAGACGGTCGTCGAGCTTCACCAAGGTGGCGAACAGCGGCAGGATCATGAACGGCAGATAGGCGTAGACCATGCCCAGCACCAAGGAAAACGAGGTGTTCATCAGGTGCAGCGGCTCGTCGATGACGCCCAGCGCCAGCAGCGCGTTGTTGAGGATGCCGTTGTTGGCGAGGATGCCCTTCCACGCGTAGATGCGCAGCAGAAACGAGGTCCAGAACGGCAGCATCACCAGCATCATCAGGACCGGGCGCAGGCCGGGCTTGGCGCGCGCCATGAAGTAGGCGAACGGGTAGCCGATCAGCAGGCACAGCGCGGTGGTGATGGCGGCGTACTTGAGCGAGCTGAGGTAGGTCAGCACGTACAGGTCGTCGCTCAGCAGGAACAGGTAGTTGGCGAACTTCAGGTGGAACCGCGGCACGCCGTTGTCGAAGGTGACCAGACTGGCGAACGGATTGCCGACGTTTTCCATGTCGGAAAAACTGATGCCCAGCACGATCAGGAACGGGATCAGGAAGGCCACGCCGAGCCAGGCGAACGGCAGCCCGATGACGAGGCGGCGCCCGAGTCCGGGGCGGATGGTGGAAAGGGTGGAATCGGTCATCGTGTCAGCTCGTCAAGACCACCAGATCGGCGCCTTCCCACGAGGCGAACACGCGCTGGCCGCGCTCGAAATGCACGCTGTCGTGGCGCGCCGCGTTGGTGCGCGCGACTTTCAGCACCATGCCGCTGTCGAGCCGCACGTGATAGTGGGTTTCATTGCCCAGATAGGCGAGCGCCTCAATCGCGCCGCGGACGCAGTTGGAGCCGTACTCGGCTGCCGAGACATGCTGTTTTTGCAGCTCCGCATTGTCCAGTTGCAGGGCGATTTTTTCCGGGCGCAGCGCCAGCGACACTTGCGCGCCAACGGGCGCGCCGGTGAAGGCGGGGATGAAATTGCGCGCCTCCGGCGATTCGATCACCGCGTGGCCCGGCTCGCAACTTTCGACGCGGCCGTCGAACAGGTTGACGCTGCCGATGAAGTCGGCCACGAAGCGGCAGTTCGGAGTTTCGTAAATCTGATCGGGCGCGCCCACTTGCAGGATGCGGCCCTCGCTCATCACGCCGATGCGGGTCGCCATGCTCATCGCCTCGTCCTGGTCGTGGGTCACCATCACGCAGGTCACGCCGACCTGCTCGATGATGTTGACCAGCTCGATCTGGGTGCGCTCGCGCAGCTTCTTGTCGAGCGCGCCGAGCGGCTCGTCAAGCAGCAGCAACTGCGGCCGCTTGGCCAAGCTGCGCGCCAGCGCCACGCGCTGCTGCTGGCCGCCCGACAACTGGTGCGGCAGGCGCGCGCCCAAGCCGCCCAGCTGCACCAGCGCCAGCATCTTTTCCACCTGCTCGGCCACCTCGTCCTTGGGCAGGCCGTCGCGGCGCAGGCCGAAGGCGACGTTGTCCCACACCGACAGGTGCGGAAACAGCGCGTACGACTGGAACATCATGTTGATCGGCCGCTCATACGGCGGCACCGCGACGATGTCCCGCCCGTCGAGCACGATCTGGCCCGCGCTGGGCGACTCGAAGCCGGCCAGCATGCGCAGCAGGGTCGACTTGCCGCAGCCCGAACTGCCGAGCAAGGCGAAGATTTCGCCCTTGCCGATGGCGAGCGAAATATCGTCGACGGCGCGCACGCCGTCGAAATCCTTGGCCAGGTTGTGGATCTGCAAAAAAGGCGCGCTGGCGGCGTCGGCCGCGGCGGCGTGCGGGGCAGTGTTCATGTCGGGCGATGTTGGAAGGGTGGGGAAAATCAGGCGGGCTGGACCGCCGAATTTTCAAATGCGGCTTTTATACGGCGTCATCGCATCCGCGTCAAGCAAGTTTGACCCGGATGCGCGCCCCACAATTCCGGCATCGGCCCGGCAGCGGCCAAACGCGGCGCTACAGCCAGCCGTGCGCCTTCACGTCGACGTAGGTTTCGTCGAGGCAGAAGCGGATCAGCGCCAGCATCTCGTCGATCTGTGCGGTCGTCATCACCAAGGGCGGCGCGATGATCATGCGGTCGCCGACGGCGCGCATGATGACGCCGTTGTTGAACATATGGGCGCGGCACAACATGCCCACTTCCAGCTCCGGCGCGAACGGTTCATGGTCGTGCAGCACGGGGGCCTTCCTGCGCACCAGATTCAAGCCGGCGACGAAGCCGAAGCTGTTGGCGTAGCCGACCAAGGGATGGTCGGCCAGCGCGGCGAAGTGCCGCTCCAGATACGGCCCGGTGACATTAGCCACCTGCGCGACCAGCCCTTCGTCCTCGATGATGCGGATATTCTCCAGCGCGGCGGCGCAGGCCACCGGATGGCCGGAATAGGTAAAACCGTGATGAAACTCGCCGCCGCGGCTGATCAGCATGTCGGCCACGCGCTGACCCACCAGCACCCCGCCCAGCGGCACATAGCCCGAGGTGACGCCCTTGGCGAAGGTGATCAGGTCGGGCCGGATGCCGAACAGCTCGGAGGCGAACCAGGCCCCGGTGCGGCCGAAGCCGCAAATCACCTCGTCGGCGATCAACAGCACGCCGTACTTGTCGCAGATGCGCTGTATCTCCGGCCAGTACGTGGCGGGCGGAATCACGACGCCGCCGGCGCCCTGGATCGGCTCGCCGATGAAGGCGGCCACCTTGTCGGCGCCCAGCTCGAGAATCTTGTCCTCCAGCCAGGACGCCGCCAGCAGGCCGAACTCGGCCTCCGTCATGCCGCGCCCGCCCTCCAGATAATTCGGCTGGCCGATGTGGACGATGCCGGGCAGCGGCAGGCCGCCGTCGTGCATGCCGTCCATGCCGCCCAGCGAGGCGCCGGCCATCGTGCTGCCGTGATAGGCGTTGCGGCGGCTGATGATCGTGTGGCGCTCCTCGTAGCCGAGCAGATCCCAGTAGCGCCGCACCATGCGCACATTGGTGTCGTTCGCCTCCGAGCCGGAATTGGTGAAAAAGACGTGCTGGAATCCGGGCGGCGCGATCTGCGCCAGCTTGGCCGCCAACTGCACCGCCGGCAAATTGGTGGTACTGAAAAAGCTGTTATAGAAGGGCAGCGTGCACATCTGCCGATAGGCGGCGTCGGCGATGCTGGTGCGGCCATAGCCGACGTTCACGCACCACAGGCCGGACATGCCGTCGAGCAGCTTCTTGCCCTGCGAATCCCACAGATAAATGCCGTCGCCGCGCACCATCACGCGCGCGCCCTTCTCGTTCAAGCCGTGGAAATCGGTGAACGGGTGCAGATAGTGGGCCGAATCGAGCCGCTGGATCGCGGCGGTGTCGAATTGGGGCTGGGCCGCGTCGGGGCCGGCCTCGGCGCTCAGCGCGCCGGACGTTGGTGAATGGGAAGCCATGATGCTCCTCACTGTGATTAAGATGCCGTCCGTCCATCTTACTGGATCGGCGTCGTTGTGGCGCGGGCGGCACTGAATTTTCAAGCGCGCCGATTCAACCCGGTCGAATGCTGCCACACTGGCGGCCTGACGATTTCGCCCCCCCAGCCATGATCACGCGTAAATACCTGTACCTGATCGCGCTCGCCCGCGAGAAGCACTTCGGCCGCGCGGCCGCCGCCTGCCATGTGTCGCCGTCGACCTTGTCGGCGGCGATCCGCGACATCGAGGCCGAACTGGGCGT
>JACMLV010000395.1 GCA_014379395.1 Burkholderiaceae bacterium | reverse complement strand
TCACCCCCGCCTACCCTATCCCCCCCCGCATGGCGGCCCCCGGCCCCCGCGCGGCGTGTATGGCATCGGCGGGAGTCAGGTTCATACGGGGTCGCATCGGTGAGTCATCTGTCGGAAAAGCTGGCCGAATACCTCGGTCCGTCCGACCTCAAGAAAGTCAAGGAAGCCTACCGCTTCTCCGACGAGATGCACCTGGGCCAGGTGCGCCGCTCGGGCGAACCCTATATTTCCCATCCGATCGCCGTGGCCGAGATCTGCGCCGACTGGAAGCTCGACGCTCAAGCCATCATGGCGGCCCTGCTGCACGACGTGATGGAGGACCAGGACGTCAAGAAGGAAGAGCTGATCGAGCGCTTCGGCGCGCCGGTGGCGAACCTGGTCGACGGCCTGTCGAAGCTGGAAAAAATCGAATTTCAAAGCCAGATCGAGGCGCAGGCGGAAAACTTCCGCAAGATGCTGCTGGCGATGGCGAGCGACGTGCGCGTCATCCTGATCAAGCTGGCCGACCGGCTGCACAATATGCGCACCCTGGAGGTGATGGCGCCGGCCAAGAAGCGCCGCATCGCCAGCGAGACGATGGAGGTCTACGTGCCGATCGCGCACCGCCTCGGCCTCAACAACATCTACCGCGAACTGCAGGACCTGTCGTTCTCGCACCTGTATCCGCTGCGCTACCGCACGCTGTCGAAGGCGGTCAAGGCGGCGCGCGGCAACCGGCGCGAAGTGGTCACCAAGATCCTCGAGACCGTCACCGGCACGCTGGAGGCGGTCGGCATCGACGCCGAGGTCTACGGCCGCGAGAAGACCCTGTACGGCATCTACCGCAAGATGCAAAGCAAGCACCTGTCGTTCTCCCAGGTGCTCGACGTGTACGGCTTCCGGGTGGTGGTCGACAGCTTCGCCAACTGCTACGTCGCGCTCGGCACGCTGCACAGCCTGTACAAGCCGATGCCGGGCAAGTTCAAGGATTACATCGCGATCCGCAAGCTCAACGGCTACCAGTCGCTGCACACCACCCTGATCGGCCCCTATGGCACGCCGGTCGAATTCCAGATCCGCACCACCGACATGCACCGCACCGCCGAATCGGGCGTGGCGGCGCACTGGCTCTACAAGAACGGCGAGGCGAACCTGTCGGACCTGCAGCAGCGCACCCACGCCTGGCTGCAATCGCTGCTCGACATCCAGCAGCAGACCGGCGACTCGGCCGAGTTCCTCGAGCACGTCAAGGTCGACCTGTTCCCCGACTCGGTCTACGTGTTCACGCCGAAGTCGAAGATCATCGCGCTGCCGCGCGGCGCCACGGCGGTCGACTTCGCCTACTCGATCCACACCGGCATCGGCGACCACACGGTGGCGGTCAAGATCAACAACGAGGCGCAGCCGTTGCGCACCGAGCTGCGCAACGGCGACATCGTCGAGATCGTCACCGACAACAAGTCGCGCCCGAGCCCGGCCTGGCTGTCGTTCGTGCGCACCGGCAAGGCCCGTTCGGCGATCCGGCACCACCTGCGCACCATCAACCTGCCCGAATCGATCACCCTCGGCCACCAGTTGCTGGGCCAGGCGCTGTCGACCCTGAGCATCAAGCCGGAGCTGCCGGACCATCTGGTCGAGCGCCTGCTCAACGAGTCGAGCGCCAAGTCGCTCGACGAGCTGTACGCCGACATCGGCATCGGCAAGCGCATGGCGGCCTTGGTGGCGCGCCACATCTTCGGCCTGCTGGGCGGCGAGTCGGCCGCCAGCGCGCCGGTCGACCACACCAGCGCCAAGGAGCTCGATCCGGTCACCATCTGCGGCAGCGAGGGCGTGTCGGTGCAACTGGCGCCGTGCTGCCAGCCGATTCCGGGCGACAGCATCGTCGGCCAGCTGCGGCGCGACCAGGGTTTACTGGTGCACACCAACGACTGCGCGCTGGCCAAGCGCCAGCGCGCCAAGGAGCCGGAACGCTGGATCGCGGTGCGCTGGGGGACGGAATTGAACCGGCGCTTCGACAGCCGCATCAAGCTCTTGATCAACAGCGAAAAGGGGATGCTGGCGCGGGTCGCCGCCGAGATCGCCGAGTCCGACGCCAACATCACCTATGTCGGCATGGACGAGGACAAGGAACACATGCTGCTGCAATTGCGCCTGACCATCCAGGTCAAGGACCGCATCCATCTGGCGGCGCTGCTGCGCAATGTGCGCCGGGTGGCCGGCGTCAACCGCATCCTGCGCGAACGCGGCTAAGGCCGCATCCTCGGCCGCATCCTCGGCCGCGCATCGCCGGCCGCACCCTCGCCGGCGTTACTGTTCGACAGGCGCCGGATAACTCACTTCCAGCAATTCCAACTGCTCGGCGCCGTGCGGCGTCGTCAGGGTGACCACGTCGCCCTCGTGCGCCTTGGTGATGGCGCGCGCCACCGGTGACACCCAGCTGATTTTGCCGTGCAGCGGATCGAATTCGTCGATGCCGACGATGGTGATCGTGTGCGTCTCGCCGGCGCCGTTGATGTAGGTGACGGTGGCGCCGAAAAACACCTGGTCGCTGCCGTGGTGCACGCTCGGGTCGACCACGGCGGCCAGGTCGAGGCGCTTGGTGAGGAAGCGGATGCGGCGGTCGATCTCGCGCAGGCGCCGCTTGCCGTAGATGTAGTCGCCGTTCTCGGAGCGGTCGCCGTTGGAGGCGGCCCAGTGCACGATCCGGACCACCTCGGGCCGGTCGACGTCGATCAGCCGCAGCAGTTCGTCCTTGATGCGCTGATAGCCGGCCGGCGTGATGTAGTTCTTCGAGCCGGGCGGGATCGCCAGCGCCAGCGCCGCGCCCTCTTCGTCGTCGTCCTGGTCGGACTCTTTCACAAATGCTTTATTCATCCGCCCATTGTAGCGGGGACGGCGCCGGCGCGGCGGGCATGGCGGCCCGCGCGGCGGCGCTTTTTTCACGTATCATCGCCGCATGCAACTTTCCCCCTTTTGGCGCCGTCTGCTGGCGCCGCTGGTCTACCTGGCCGCGCTGGCGCTGCTGTTCGAGCAATGGCTGTGGGAGGCCGGCGCCCGCGTGCTGCAACGCCTGGCCGCCTTCTGGCCGCTGCGCGCGCTCGAACGCGCCGT
>JACMLV010000394.1 GCA_014379395.1 Burkholderiaceae bacterium | reverse complement strand
GGGCGCCGGGCCGGCGCTGGCCGCGCGCTGGCGCGCCGCCTCGAAGTCGGCCATCGAATACGCCGTCCCCGCGCCCTCGGTGAGCGGTATTTCCCGGATCAGGAGCGGCGAGCGCGTCAGCAGCCAGAACAAATTGCCGATGCGCTGCTCGTATTCGCCCTCGTCGGCCATCGGGTAGAGGCCGTCCCAGTATTGCTCGCACAGCCCGGCGAGCAGCGCGTAGCCGTCGCCCAGGCCGCGAAAATGGCGGGTCTTGGCGTGCGCCTCGGCCAGCCACACGGCCAGCCGCAAATCCTTGCTCTTCGATTCGATCAGCTGGGCGCAGCGCGCCGCCACGAACGGCCAGTCGGCCTCCTTCAAGGCCACCACCCACTCGCCCTGGTCGAGCGTCGGGTCGTCCTGGATGCGCGCCTTGACGATGGCGTCGAGTTCGCTGGAAAACGACAAGTCCTCGCCGCAAGCCTGGCCGCCGCTGACCGGATGGAGCAATTGATCGATGCTGAACATGGCGCCTCCCTTCTATCGGATGGTGTAGTCGAACCGGCCCTTGGCGTTGGCGCCGACCTTGATCGCGGTGATCGCCACGCCCTCGGCCATCTTGACCAGCAGCATCTCGGCGATCTCCGGCAGCAAGCTGCCGTTCAAGACATGGTCGACGTTGCGCGCGCCGGAATCGACTTCGGTGCAGCGCGCCAGCACCGCGTCGACCAGCGCCCCGTCATAGGAGAACTCGGCCTGGTGGTTGGCGCGGATGCGCGCGCCGATGCGATCGAGCTTGAGGCCGATGATGTTCGCCAGCACCTCGTCGCCGATCGGGTAGTAGGGCACCACCTTCAGGCGCCCGAGGAAGGCCGGCTTGAAGTGCTTCATCAGTTGCGGACGGATCATCTCCCCGATGCGCTCGGGCGCCGGCAGGGCCGGCCCGCTCTTGTTCAGGCAGGCCTGCATCATCAGGCTTGATGCGACGTTCGAGGTGGCGATGATGATGGTGTTCTTGAAGTCGACCGCGCGCCCCTCGGCGTCGTCGAGCACGCCCTTGTCGAACACCTGGAAAAACAGCTCGAGCACGTCGGGATGGGCTTTTTCTATCTCGTCGAGCAACACCACGCTGTACGGATTGCGGCGCACCGCCTCGGTCAGCACCCCGCCCTCGCCGAAGCCGACGTAGCCGGGCGGCGAGCCCTTCAGGCCGGACACGCTGTGCGCCTCCTGGTACTCGCTCATGTTGATCGTGATGAGCTTGCGCTCGCCGCCGTACAGCACGTCGGCCAGCGCCAGCGCGGTCTCGGTCTTGCCGACGCCGGACGGGCCGACGAACAGGAACACGCCCTGCGGCTTGTTCGGATCGTCCAGCCCGGCGCGCGCGGTGCGCACCCGCTGCACCACCGCATTGATCGCGTGCGGCTGGCCGAGGATGCGCTCGCGCAGGGCGTCTTGCAGCTTGAGCACGGTGCGGATCTCGTCCTTGACCATCTTGCCGAGCGGGATGCCGGTCCAGCCGGCGACGATCGCCGCCACCGCGTGGGCGTCGACGTCGAGCGGCACCAGCGGCGCCTCGCCTTGCAGCGCGGCCAGCGCCTCCTTCAGAACGCGCACGGCGTCGTCGTCGGCCATGCCCGGCCCGAGCGCGCCGCGCTGGCGCACGATCTCGGCGCCGATTTCCTTTTCCCTCGTCCAGCGCTCGACCAGTTGCGCAAACTGCGCCTGCACCAGCGCGTGGCTGTCGCGCAGCTGGCTCAGTCGCGTCGAATGCCCGGCGCCGCCGCGCGCGTCGCGTTCAAGCGCGCCGATCTCGGCCTCGATCCGGGCCAGGCCGCTGGCCGCGTCCTCGATCAGCGCCGGCGTCGCGCTCTGGCCCAGCGCGACCTTGGCGCAGGCGGTGTCGAGCACGCCGATCGCCTTGTCCGGCAACTGCCGCCCGATGATGTAGCGATGCGACAGGCGCACCGCCTCGGTGATCGCCTCGTCGCGGATCGCTATGCCGAAATGGCGCTCCATCAGCGGCGCCATCGCGCGCAGCATCGCGCAGGCCACCTCCTCGTTCGGCTCCTCCACCTTGACCACCTGGAAGCGGCGCGCCAGCGCGGCGTCCTTCTCGAAATATTTCTTGTACTCGCTCCAAGTGGTGGCCGCGATGGTGCGCAGCTCGCCGCGCGCGAGCGCCGGCTTGAGCAGGTTGGCCGCGTCGCCCT
>JACMLV010000393.1 GCA_014379395.1 Burkholderiaceae bacterium | reverse complement strand
TGACCGCGCCGTTCCTGTTCAAAGCCCACCTGTTCATGGGCCTGAGCCTGTTCGTGATCTTCCCGTTCACCCGCCTGGTGCACGTGTGGAGCGGCATGGCCTCGGTCGGCTACCTGACCCGCGCCTGGCAGCTAGTGCGTTCGCGTTGATTGATTCAGTAATTTAAGTAATTAAGTAAGGAGAAGATGATGCCCGTTATCGTCAATGGCTATGAATTGTCCGACGCCGACATGGAAAAGGAATTGCCCGACCATCAGGACGCGCCGGACCCGCTGCGCAGCGCGATGACGGCGCTGGTGTTGCGCCGCGTGCTGCTCGACGAGGCCCGTGAGCTTGGCCTGGCCGGCGACGACGACGCGGCAATCGAGGCGCTCTTGGCGCGGGAAGTCAAGGTGCCCGAGCCGGGCGCCGACGAATGCCTGCGCCAATACCAGGCCCATCCGGAACACTTCACGGTGGGCGAGCTGGTCGAGGCCAGCCACATCCTGCTGCAAGTGACCCCTTCGGTCGACCTGAACAGTCTGCGCAAGCACGCCGACGCGCTGCTGGAGCAATTGAAGGAAGAACCGGGCCGCTTCGCCGAACTCGCCAAGGCCAATTCGAACTGCCCGTCGAGCGAAGTGGGCGGCTCGCTGGGCCAGGTGGCGCGCGGCGACACCGTGCCCGAATTCGAAAAAGCCCTGTTCGCGGCGGCGGAAAACAGCATCCTGCCGCGGCCGGTGGAAACCCGTTTCGGCCTGCACCTGATCGCCTTGGGGCGCAAGGCGGCCGGGCGCCTGCTGCCGTTCGACGAGGTCGCCGCCAGCATCGCCGACGCGATGCGGCGCGCCAGCGGCGACCATGCGATGCGGCAGTACTTGCAATTATTGGTCGGAAAGGCGAAGATCAGCGGGATCGACCTGGCGGGGGCGGACACGCCGCTGGTCCAATAAACACAGAGAAGGATAGCGATGTCACAGGCAATTACCAAACTGGTGCAGCAGCACCGCGAATGCGACGAACAACTGACGCGCTGCGAGGCGGCGCTGCACAAGGGCGACGCGGACGCGGCCGGGCGTGCCTTCCTGTTGTTCAGCCAGGATCTCGACGCCCATTTCAAGCTTGAGGAGCACAAGCTGTTCCCGGCCTTCGAGCAGGCCACCGGCATGACCAGCGGCCCGACGGTGGTCATGCGCGGCGAGCACGCCGACATCCGCGCGCTGCGCGACGAGGCCGCCGCCGCCATCGAGGCCGGCGAGGTCGACGAGGCGCTGGGCGCGATCGACACGCTCAATGTGTTGATCCAGCAACACAACGTCAAGGAAGAAAATATCCTGTATCCGATGTGCGACGACCGCGTGCCGGGCCTGGGCGCGGTGCTCGGCTTCGCCGGCGGCGGTTGCGGCGGCGGCTGCTCCTGCGGTTGATGCGCGGTTAACTGCGTTTTGAAGCAAAGATTGCGGCGCGCGCGCCCGGGCGTTTGACCCGTGGCGACGGCCAACATCCTCAACTACGATCTGGCGCCGTCCCCGGCGACGATCTTCGGCTGCCTGCTGCCGGCGCCCTGGCTGGGCGCGGCGGCCGGGCTGCTGCTCGCGTTCGGTCCGGCAGAAGGCCTGCCGGACCGCTTCGCCCCCCTGACGCTGGCGCTCACGCACTGGCTGGCGTTGGGTTTGCTGGCCCCCGTGATGATAGGCGCATTGTTTCAGCTGATGCCAGTGGTGGCGGGGCAGACCGTACCGGCGGCGCGCTTCGTCTCCCCCTTCGTCGCGGCGGGTTCGGCCGTCATCGCGGCAGGCCTGGCGGCGGGTTTTCTCATGGGCGAACCGCTGGGCTTCCGGGTGGCGGCCGCGCTGGCCGCGCTGCTCTACGGCAGCGTCGTGCTGGCGCTGGCGTGGGCCGCGTGGCGCGTCCAGGTCACGGA
>JACMLV010000043.1 GCA_014379395.1 Burkholderiaceae bacterium | reverse complement strand
TATCGCGCCTATTCTGGGTTCCTGTCATCTCGCATGACGCCGAACATTAGATAGAAACGGACGATAAAAATGAACGCTAAACCTCTCCTCTTGTCCTTGCTGACCTGCGCGATGCTTGCCGGTATCGGCATCAATCCCGCCGTCGCCCAATCGACCTATACCCCCGGCATCGACCGCGCCCAGGAGGAACTGAGCGCGCGTATTCAGCAAGGCGTCACCGCCGGGCGCATTTCGCGCCAGGAGGCCGATGAGCTGGCGCGGCGCGAGCGCGGCATTCAAATTCGTGAAAGCCGCATGAAGGCCGACGGCGGCGCCGACCAGCGCGAGCGCGAGCAGTTGCGCGGCGAACTGGCGGCCCTGCGCGCGGACGTGGAAAACATGATCAATAGTCCGCGCCCCGGCAATTGGTCCGCCGGCACCAATACCCCCGGCATCGACCGCGCCCAGGAAGAGCTCAGCGCGCGCATCCAGCAGGGCGTGGCGATGGGGCGCATTTCGCGCCAGGAAGCCGATGAGTTGGCGCGGCGCGAGCGCGGCATTCAAATTAGTGAAAACCGCATGAAGGCCGACGGCGGCGCCGATTCGCGCGAGCGCGAGCAGTTGCGCGGCGAGCTGGCCGGCCTGCGCGCGGACGTGGAAAACATGATCGCCCGCCCTCCCGTCGTGGCGCCGATGCCGATTAGCGAAACGCGCGAATATCAGGTGCGCGATCGCATCGAGCAAGGCCTCGAGGACGGCAATATTTCCCGGCGCGACGCGCGGCGCTTCAATTCGCGCGCGCGCGACATCGAGCGCCACGAGGCGAGCTATAGGGCCGACGGGGTGTTCACCCGCAGCGAGCGGATTGCGCTGCGCCGCGAAAGCGATGCTTTGCGCAACGAGGTCGAGCGCATGATACGGGCCAACCGCGGCGGACAGGTGTCCGTCGAGCGGCGCTGGTAAGACTGTCGAGCGGCGCCGCCGGCGCACGCCGGGCCGGGATAAGCCGGCCGGGATGACCGCTTGAAATGGAAAAAGGAAATGAAAAAAGCCGTGGGCGGATCGATCCGCCCACGGCTTTTTTGCGCCTGCCGCCGGCGCGCGGTTACCGGGTGTACGGGACGGCTGGCAGCGCGCGCGTGGCCACGCCGGAGGCTATGGCCGCTTGCGCGACGGCCGGCGCGACGCAATTGAGCAGGCGCGGGTCGAACGGCGACGGGATCAGTTGCTCGCGGTTGAGGGCGCTCACGGTCTGGCCCGGCAGCGGTTCCTTGGCCAGTTGGGCGATGGCGCGCACGCAGGCGAGCTTCATTTCCTCGTTGATGGTGGTGGCGCCGACGTCGAGCGCGCCGCGGAAGATGTACGGGAAGCACAGCACGTTGTTGATCTGGTTTGGGTAGTCCGAGCGGCCGGTGGCGACGATGGCGTCGTTGCGGGTCGCGTGGATCAGCTCGGGCGCCGCTTCCGGGTCCGGGTTGGCCAGCGCGAAGATCACGGGCTGGGCCGCCATCGAGGCGATCATGGCCGCGTCCACCACGCCGCCCTTGGAGACGCCGATGAAGACGTCGGCGCCCTTCATGGCGTCGGTCAGCGAGCGGTCGCTGGTGTCGTTGGCGTAGCGCGCCTTGTTCGCTTCCATGTTGGCGTCGCGGCCCGGGTAGATCACGCCCTGGCTGTCGCACACTTTGAGCAGTTGCTTGTTCAGGCCGAGCGAGACCAGCAGGTCGAGGCAGGCGATCGCCGCCGCGCCGGCGCCGGAGACGGCCACTTTCACCTGGCCGATCGGTTTGCCGACCAGTTCCAACGCGTTCAGGATGCCGGCCGCGACGATGATGGCGGTGCCGTGCTGGTCGTCGTGGAAGACCGGGATTTTCATGCGCTGGCGCAGCTGCTGCTCGATGTAGAAGCATTCCGGCGCTTTGATGTCTTCCAGGTTGATGCCGCCGAAGGTCGGCTCCATGCGCACCACGGTGTCGATGAACAGGTCGGGGTCGTTCTCGGCCAGTTCGATGTCGAACACGTCGACGCCGGCGAATTGCTTGAACAGGCAGCCCTTGCCTTCCATCACCGGTTTGCTGGCCAGCGGGCCGATGTCGCCCAGGCCCAGCACGGCGGTGCCGTTGGTGATGACGGCCACCAGGTTGCTGCGCGAGGTGTACAGGCCGGCGGCGCGCGGATCTGCCGCGATCGCTTCGCAGGCGTAGGCCACGCCCGGGGAGTAGGCCAGGGCCAGCGCGGCGGCGTCGCTCAGCGGCTTGGTCGGCACGACGGAAATTTTGCCCGGTTGCGGGTTCGCGTGGTAGGCCAGCGCGGCTTCTTTGAGGGACAGGGAGTCGGCGGCCGTGGCGGCCTTGGCATTGCTAGGTGTGGTAGGCATAGGAGCTTAATGAGTGCGTTGTTCGGATGCTTGGTGCCGGCGCGCAAGCTTGCTCATTGCACAAAAGCCGGTTCATTTTTAGCGGGGGGAATTGATTTTATGTTCCAAGCAACGATTGTGCAAGCACTCAGCAGTTTTTGTCCGCTCCGGCCCAGCCCCGAACCGGGCCGGAGACTGCCTTTACGGCTTCTTGTAGATGCCGCAACTGACGAGCA
The DNA here is from genome assembly GCA_014379395.1 of Burkholderiaceae bacterium. Lineage (GTDB taxonomy): Bacteria > Pseudomonadota > Gammaproteobacteria > Burkholderiales > Burkholderiaceae_D > Janthinobacterium. The sequence goes on along the minus strand of JACMLV010000043.1, from coordinate 7,775 downwards.
GGTCCTCGTATTTTTCGAAGTACATCGATTTCGGTTCCATGCTTTTGGTGACCGGATTGACGAACTTGTAGTCTTGCCAGCCCTTGCCGTTGGCCTTGACGAGGGCGATGCGTTCGCGGATGTAGGCTTTGCCGTCCTGGTCTTTTATGTCGATCAGGTCGACGCCCTGCATGCGCTTGTTGGCGCCGTGCGCCAGTTCCTTGCCGTTCATGTCCATCACGGTGACGTACAGGTCGCGGTCGCGGTAGCGGTTGCCCAGGGTGTTGATTTCGGCGATGGTCTTGTCTTTGCCGTTGGCCTTCATGTCGGCGATCACTTTGTGCACCATGGCGACGGCTTCGTCGGCGGTGCCGCGCTCGGCCGCCAGCGCGCCCGCGCCGAGGGTGAGGGAAAGGCAGAGCGCCAGGGTGCGGAATAAGTTTTTCATTGGGTTCAAATCCTTGTTGGCAAGCGGGTTGAGAGGGATGCGGCGCCGGGCGCCCGCATCGGAGGGTGTTCGCTAGTGTCCTGAGTTGCAGATTCGTCGAATAAATCCGGCGACAATCGCCCCGATACTGCGTCGCAAATGCGCGCAAGGCCCCCGGCCTTGCTGTGCTTTGCTCCTTGTCTCGGATCGATTTCGCCAGGATTTATTTGTCGACGAACTTGCAACTCAGGACACTAGTGTCCTGAGTTGCAGATTCGTCGAATAAATCCGGCGAAAATCGCCCCGATACGGCGTCGCAAATGCGCGCAAGGCCCCGGCCTTGCTGTGCTTTGCTCCTTGTCTCGGATCGATTTCGCCAGGATTTATTTGTCGACGAACTTGCAACTCAGGACACTAGATTGCATCAATGCTTGCCGTGGGGATACTGTGGATAACCGAATGCGGGTTTTCACTGATGCGCTTTTAGCCGGCGCCGCCGGGGGGCGCGCCGGTTTTGCCGAGTTGGCGCTCGATCACCTCGAGCATGTCCTCGATCACCACCGGCTTGGCGATGAAGTCGCTGATGCCGGCGGCGATGCAGCGCTCGCGCTCGGATTCGAGCACGCCGGCCGTCATGGCGATCACCGGCAGCGTCAAGCCCCCGATCGCGCCGCGGCCAGCCGAACCGCGCCGGCGTCGGTCGATTCTGCTATCAAGCAAAGGCCGCTGCAAGCGCTTCCTGCCGTGGGGTGGCGCGGCCGGTCGATGGAGGCGGCGCCGCCGGGTTTCTGCCGAACCGGCGGCGGGAATTGACCCGCGTCAAGTCGGGATGCAGTAAACTAGCCGCAGCACAACAAAAGGTATTCCTCATGAGTCAAGCGCTTTCACCTCTTACGCCGCAAGGCGTCACTGTCGAGACCTTGCGCGTGCGGTGTGCCACCTGCACCATGCATCAGTTGTGCTTGCCGATGGGGCTGGAGGCGGCCGATATGGAAAAGCTCGACGAGATCATCGGGCGGCGCCGCAAGATTCCACGCGGGGGCAGTTTGTTCCGCACCGGCGACCCGTTCGTCAACCTGTACGCGATCCGGCTCGGCCACTTCAAGACCGACCAGATCAATCCGAGCGGCGAGGAGCAGGTGACCGGTTTCCAGATGGCCGGCGAGCTGCTCGGCATGGACGCCATCAGCACCGACCGCCACCATTGCAGCGCGGTGGCGCTGGAGGACAGCGAGGTGTGCGAAATCCCGTTTTCCAGCCTGCAATTGCTGCTCGGCGAGATTCCGGCCCTGCTGCGCCATTTCCACCGCATGATGAGCCAGGAGATCACGCGCGAGCAAAGCGTGATGCTGTTGCTGGGCAATATGCAGGCGACCCAGCGCTTCGCCGCCTTCGTCGTCAACCTGGCCTCGCGCTACGAGGCGCGCGGCTATTCGGGCACCAAGTTCCAGCTGCGCATGTCGCGCGAAGAGATCGGCAACTACCTCGGCCTGACCATCGAGAGCATCAGCCGCTTGTTGTCGAAGTTTAAGAAGGAAGGCTGGTTGCGGGTGAGCAACCGCGAGATCGAGATCCTCAATCCGGCCATGTTGAAGGCGATCACCGCCGGTTCGCTCACCAAGCCATAGGATGTCGCGCCGGGCCCGCTCCCGGGCGCGGATACAAAAACGGCCCTTCGCGGGCCGTTTGGTTTTTTGGGGCGGCGCCGCGGCCCGCCCTCACTCCGCCGCCGCGGCGCGGTTCGGGGCCACCGTCAGGGTGTTGCCGGCGCGCAGGGACAATTCCTTTTGGGCCGGATAAATCCACACGCCGTCGAGGCGCCAGTCGCGCTCGCCGTTCTCGATCAGCACTTGCCAGCGGCTGTGCTCGAACTGCGGCAGCGCCGCGCTGAACTTGCCGTCGGCGTCGGCGCGCACCTTCAGCTTGACGTCCTTTTCCGGCTGGGTGGCGTGCGCCAGTTGCAGCGTCAGGTCGGCCGCGTACGGCTTGCCGAAGCTGGCGATCTGGCCCGTCAGCGTGGCGCGCGCGGGGTCGTAGCGCAGCGCGGCGCTCAGCTCCAGGCCGCCGGCCGCGCGGTCGCGCCGCAAGTCCTGGTTGATCGCCTTGCCCTTCGAGTAGTAGTCGCCCACCACCAGTGCGTCTTGCCGGGTGAAGGCCAGGTAGCCGGTGTAGCCGCCGGCCAGCACGACGACGAAGGGGCCGAGCATCAGCAGCCAGGGCCAGCGCTGGCGGTACCAGGGTTCGGTGTCGCCTTGCGGGCGCAGGGGGGAGGTCGTGGTCATGGGTTTTCCTTTAGCGCGGTACGATGAAGACCGCTTTTTCTTCCACCTTGAGCGACTCGTTGTCGAGCGCCGTCAGTTCGATTTGGATCTTGTTCGAGCCCTTTTGGCCGGCGTCGCCGGCGATGCGCAGGCGCACCGGCAGCGAATAGGTTTCGGTGGCGCCGACCGTCACCTCGGGCGGCGTGGCCAGCGTCAGGGTCGGGATGCCCGAGACCTTGATGCGGAAGCTGCGCGACTGCTCGGTGGTGTTCATGATCTGCAGCCGGTAGGTGTTCTCGATCATGCCGCCCTCGACTTCGCGCCCCATCGAGTTGCGGTCGCGGATCACGTCCATCTTCAAGGGCTTGCGCAGATACATCGAGGTGCCCACCGCCGACACGATCAAGACCAGGATGGCGGTGTAGATCAGCACCCGCGGCCGGTGCGCGCGCTGGCGCACCTGCTTGGGCGTGAAGCCGTTGGCCATCGCGTGGTCGGTGCTGTAGCGCACCAGGCCGCGCGGCCGGCCGATCTTGTCCATCACGCCGTTGCAGGCGTCGACGCAGGCGGCGCAGCCGATGCATTCATATTGCAGGCCGTCGCGGATGTCGATGCCGGTCGGGCAGACCTGGACGCACAAGGTGCAGTCGATGCAGTCGGCCTGCTTGGCGGCCGGGGCGGCTTTCTTGTTGAGCGCGCCGCGCGGTTCGCCGCGCTGGGCGTCGTAGCTGATGATCAAGGTGTCCTGGTCGAACATGGCGCTCTGGAAGCGGGCGTACGGGCACATGTATTTGCAGACCTGCTCGCGCATCCAGCCGGCGTTGCCGTAGGTGGCGAAGGCGTAGAACACGACCCAGAACCATTCCCAGGGGCCGAAATCGAAGGTTATCGCCTCGACCGCGAGCAGCTTGATCGGCGTGAAATAGCCGACGAAGGTGAAGCCGGTCCACAGCGCGACGAGGCCCCAGACGAGGTGCTTGGCGGTTTTCTTGGCGCTCTTTTTGAGCGACGGGCCCTGCTTGTCGAGCGCCATGCGGGCGCTGCGCGCGCCTTCGATGCGGGTTTCGATCCACAGGAAGATCGAGGTGTAGACCGTCTGCGGGCAGGCGAAGCCGCACCAGACCCGCCCGGCCACCGCCGTCACCAGGAACAATAGATAAGCCGAGACGATGAGCAGCGCGGCCAGGTAGATGAAGTCCTGCGGCCAGAGCACGATGCCGAAGATGTAGAACTTGCGCGAGACCAGGTCGAACAGCACCGCCTGGCGGTCGTTCCAGGTCAGCCAGGGGGTGCCGTAGAACACGAGTTGGGTCAGCCAGACGCAAACCCAGCGGATGGTGGCGTAGCGGCCCTTGGTTTCGCGCGGATAGATCTGCTCGCGCGCTTCGTACATCTTGATGACCTGGGGGGAATTCATTTTGAGTCGGACTCCGGTTGGAACACCCCGCGACGCGGACGGGGCGAAAATTGCAGACTTCCTGAATACAAGAGTATGCAACTGTGACGGTTGAAAGGCAATGCAAGCTCGGCATGAACGGCCAGCATAGCACCACAATCTGCCGTTTCATAGTCTATTTTTATGTAGATCGTTTGCGGCGTGTTGGCGCCACTTTGGCGGCGCGAAGCGCGCCGTTAAAAGAAAAAGCCCATCCCGCCGGCTTGGCGGGATGGGCATGCGATGGCGCGGAAGACCTACTTATTTTGCGGGATTGGACAGGCCCCAGACGTAGGAAGCGAGGATGTGCACTTTCGCTTCGCCGAGGAACTCACTGAACGCGGGCATGACGTTGTTGCGGCCCTTGTTGATGGTTTCCATGATCGTCGGCACGCTGCCGCCATGCAGCCAGATCTTGTCGGTCAGGTTGGGCGCGCCCAGTGCCTGGGTGCCCTTCGCTTCCGGACCGTGGCAGGCCGCGCAGGTGGCGAACTTGTCCTTGCCGGCGGCGGCCTTGCCCGCGTCGTGGGTCGAGCCCGACAGGCTGAGCACGTAGTTGGCGACGTTTTCGACATCTTGCTCGGTGCCGACGGCGGCGCCCATCGGAGGCATCTGGCCGTGGCGGCCGCCCATGATGGTCGCTTTGATGATCTCCGGCGTGCCGCCGTGGATCCAGTCGGTGTCGGTCAGGTTCGGGAAGCCCTTGTTGCCGTGGGCGTCGGAACCGTGGCACTGCGCGCAGTAGGTCAGGAACAGGCGCTCGCCGATGGCCTTCGCCTGCGGATTGGCGGCGACCGCCTTCAAGTCCTGTTGCTGGAACTGGGCGAACAGCGGACCGTAGTCGGCGTCGGCCTTCTTGATCTCCTCGTCGTACTGGCCGGTCGCCTTCCAGCCCAGGGTGCCGGCGTAGGAGCCGAGGCCTGGGTACAGGTAGACGTAGGCCAGCGCGAACACGATGGTGATGTAGAACAGCCACATCCACCAGCGCGGCATCGGCGTGTTGAGCTCGGACAGGTCCTCGTCCCAGACGTGGCCGGTGGTGCCGACCGGGCCGCCGACGGTCTCGCCCGGCTTCAGGCGGTGCACCGACTGGACGTACAACAGCACGCCGCAGCCGATGATGCCGAGGATCGAAATGACGGTGATGAACAGGCTCCAGAAGCCGCTAGTGAAATCAGACATGGTTAGGCTCCCCGCTCATGGTTACGTCGTCGTCGCCGACGAACGGCAGCTGGGCCGCCGCGTCGAAGTCGCTCTTCTTGTGGCTGACATAGGTCCACCACACGATGCCGGCGAACGTGATGAAGCTGACCACCGTCATGACGCTGCTGGCGCTGTCAAAAAGGTTCTCGATTGCCATTAGTTCCTCGCTTTGATTAATGTGCCCATGCCTTGCAGGTAGGCGATCAGGGCTTCTTGTTCCGTCTTGCCTTCCAGCTCGGCCGGGCCGGCAACGATCTCTTCCTCGCTATATGGATGGCCAAGCAGCTTCAGCGCGCGCATCTTCGGGATGACGTCGGTCGGCACCAGCTTGTTTTCCGCCAGCCAAGGGTAGTTCGGCATGTTCGATTCCGGCACCACGTCGCGCGGGTTGTTCAGGTGGGTCTTGTGCCATTCATCGCTGTAACGGCCACCGACGCGCGCCAGATCCGGACCGGTGCGCTTGGAGCCCCACTGGAACGGACGGTCGTAGACGAATTCGCCGGCGACCGAGTAGTGGCCATAGCGTTCGGTTTCAGCGCGGAACGGACGCACCATTTGCGAGTGGCAGTTGTAGCAGCCTTCGCGGATGTAGACGTCGCGCCCGGTCAGTCGCAGGGCCGAGTACGGCTTCAGGCCGGCGATCGGTTCCGTGGTCGACTTCTGGAAAAACAGCGGCACGATTTCCACCAGACCGCCGAAGCTGACCACGATGGTGACCAAGACGATCAGCAGCCAGGGATTTTTCTCAATTGATTCATGCGTAAATTTCATCGATTACTCCGTAATTCAGTGAGCCGCGGTCAGCGCAGGGATCCGGGCTACCGTAGTCGCACGGCCGCGCAGGGTCATGAAGGTGTTGTAGGCCATCAGCAGCATACCCGTCAGGTACAGGGCGCCGCCGGTGACACGCACGACGTAGTACGGGAAGGTCGCTTTCACGCTTTCAACGAAGGTGTAGGTCAGGGTGCCGTCCGGATTGACCGCGCGCCACATCAAGCCCTGCATCACGCCGGCGATCCACATTGCCGAGATGTACAACACGACGCCGATGGTGGCGACCCAGAAGTGCAGGTCGATCAGGCGGGTGCTCCACATTTTGGTCTGGCCAGCCAGACGCGGCAGGATGTAGTAGATCGAACCCATGGTGATGAAGCCGACCCAGCCCAGGGCGCCGGCGTGCACGTGGGCGACGGTCCAGTCGGTGTAGTGCGACAGCGAGTTGACGGTCTTGATGGCCATCATCGGGCCTTCGAAGGTCGACATGCCGTAGAACGAGAGCGACACGATCATGAATTTGAGCAGCGGATCGGTGCGCAGTTTGTGCCATGCGCCCGACAGGGTCATCATGCCGTTGATCATACCGCCCCACGATGGTGCCAACAGAACCAGCGAGAACACCATGCCCAGCGATTGGGTCCAGTCAGGCAGCGCGGTGTAGTGCAGGTGATGCGGACCCGCCCACATGTAGGTGAAGATCAGGGCCCAGAAGTGGACGATCGACAGGCGATACGAGAACACTGGACGACCGGCTTGCTTGGGGATAAAGTAGTAGACCATGCCGAGGTAGCCGGCGGTCAGGATGAAGCCGACCGCGTTGTGGCCGTACCACCATTGGATCATCGCGTCTTGCACGCCGGCATACACCGAGTACGACTTGAACGCGGACACAGGGATGCTGGCGCCGTTGACGACGTGCAAGATGGTGACGGCGATGATGTACGCGCCGAAGAACCAGTTTGCCACGTAGATGTGGGGAACCTTGCGCTTGATCAGCGTGCCGAAGAACACGATCGCGTAGGCGATCCAGACGACGGCGATCAAGATCGAGATTGGCCACTCCAGCTCGGCGTATTCCTTGCCGCGGGTCAGGCCCAGCGGCAGGGTGACGACGGCCGACAGGATGACCGCTTGCCAGCCCCAGAACGTGAAGGCGGCCAGCTTGTCGCTGAACAGGCGGACCTGGCAGGTGCGTTGCACCACGTAGTAAGAAGTTGCGAACAGACCGGAGATGCCGAAGGCGAAAATGACGGCATTGGTGTGCAGCGGCCGCAGGCGGCCGTAGGTAAGCCACGGTATGTCTAGGTTGAGGGCTGGCCATGCGAGCTGAGCGGCGATAATCACGCCGACCAGCATACCGATGACGCCCCAGACTACGGTAGCGATCGCGAATTGCTTCACGATCTTATAGTTGTAGTTCAGTGCTTGGTCCACTAATGCTCTCCCGAGTTTTACTATGATGGTGTAGTAGAGCAGAGGGTACGCATTAGGACAACAAAAAACTTTGATCTGGATCAAAAATGCCGCCCTTATCCACGGCGGTTTTAGGAACCTTTCCATAGATGGCGGTGTCTGTGAAAAATTGCAACAGTACCGTTACATTAAGCAACAATTTTTTCCGGTGCGGGGCGGACTAAAGGCGGCGCCGCCTTTGGCGGCATCGGGCGGCGTTCTGGCGGCGGCGCGGCCCGCT
>JACMLV010000392.1 GCA_014379395.1 Burkholderiaceae bacterium | reverse complement strand
GCGCCGGACGCAACCGCCCGCTTTGCGACGCCCGGGCTGCGCCTGCGGGCGTTCCGGCACGCCGTCGGCGCCGCCGTTGCCGGGCCGTATCGCCTGAATGCGCAGCAAGGTCATCGAAAAGCCGGCGTATTCGTCCGGCGCCAGGCCCAGTTCATTGCGGCCGTGCACGGCGATCTGGTAATACAGCTGCACTTCCTCGGCGTCGAACGCGCCCGCCAGGCGCACGATGTCGGCGTGCTCGGGCAAGTCGGCCGGCAACGCGGCCGGCACGGTCTGCGCCAGCGCGATGCGGTGCAGCAAGGTGCCGAGGTCTTGCAGCGCGCCGTTGTAGGACAGGCTGCGGGTGGCCATCTCGTCGGCCACGCGCAGCAAATCGGCGCCGTCCTGCCGCGCCAGCGCGTCGAGCAGGCGGATCAGATAGGACTGGTCGAGCGCGCCCAGCATGCCCTGCACCGCCTCCAGCGTGACGGTCCCGGCGGCGTAGGCGATGGCCTGGTCGGTCAAGGACAACGCGTCGCGCATCGAGCCGTGCGCGCCCTGCGCGAGCAGGCGCAGCGCCGGCTGCTCGAAGGCGATCTGCTCCTGCCCGAGAATATTGTCCAGATGGCTGACGATGTGGCCCGGCGGCATCTGCTTCAAATTGAATTGCAGGCAGCGCGAGAGCACCGTGACGGGAATTTTTTGCGGGTCGGTGGTGGCCAGGATGAACTTGACGTGCGGCGGCGGCTCCTCCAGCGTCTTCAGCATCGAATTGAAGGCGTGGTTAGTGAGCATGTGCACCTCGTCGATCATGTAGACCTTGAAGCGGGCGTTGGACGGCGCGTACACGGCCTGCTCGAGCAACTGCGCCATCTCGTCGACGCCGCGGTTGGACGCCGCGTCCATCTCGATATAGTCGACGAAGCGGCCGGCGTCGATCGCCACGCAGGCTTCGCACACGCCGCACGGGGTCGGCGTGATGCCGCCGGTGCCGTCGGCGCCGATGCAATTGAGCGACTTGGCCAGAATCCGCGACAGGGTCGTCTTGCCGACCCCGCGCGTGCCGGTAAATAGATAGGCGTGATGCAGCCGTCCGCTCGACAACGCATGGGTGAGCGCGCGCACGACGTGCTCCTGGCCGACCAGCGTTTCAAAGTTTTTCGGGCGGTATTTGCGGGCGAGGACTTGATAGGACATGCTGAGATTTTACCGTAGGTGACGGGCGATGCGGCGAAACCCGCGCCGGGCGCGGGTGGGCAGCCTGAACCGTTAAGGCGGCAATTGTAACAAGGCGCGCGCCGGCTTGGGCCGCTGCAACGACAATCGCTCGCGGATTGCGAAAAAACAGGGCAAATATCTGGGAAAAAACAGGAGAGGAACAGCAGGGGAGAAAAGCGCTTCCGCGGCGGCGGAGAATATGGAACAACGAAGGAGGCGAGCCTGATCTGCGGCACTCATGGTTAATAGCCGTGGCTGCTTCGTTCCCGACCTGACCAGGTTAGCCATGCCACGATGCGCAGGGGCCCGCCAGCGGCCATTATAACCGAGCCGCCGCCGATTGGGGAGCGCAAATGCAATCGGCCGTTCCCCGCCCCGCCTCACAAGCCGAGCTCTTGCCAGATGCCGTCGACGCGCGCCTTCACCTCCGGCGTCATGGCGATCGTGGTGCCCCACTCGCGGCTGGTCTCGCCGGGCCACTTGTTGGTCGCGTCGATGCCCATCTTGCCGCCCAGCCCACTCACCGGCGAGGCGAAGTCAAGATAGTCGATCGGCGTGTTATCGACCAGCGTGGTGTCGCGCACCGGATCGACCCGCGTCGTGATGGCCCAGATGACCTCCTTCCAGTCGCGGATGTCGACGTCCTCGTCGACCACCACGATGAACTTCGTATACATGAACTGGCGCAGGAAGCTCCAGACCCCGAACATGACGCGCTTGGCGTGGCCGGCGTACTGCTTCTTGATCTGCACCACCGCCATGCGGTAGCTGCAACCCTCCGGCGGCAGATAGAAGTCGGTGATCTCGCTGAACTGCTTTTGCAGCAGCGGCACGAAGACCTCGTTGAGCGCCAGACCCAGCACCGCCGGCTCGTCGGGCGGCTTGCCGGTGTAGGTCGAGTGGTAGATCGGATCGCGCCGCATCGTGATGCGGTCGATGGTAAACACCGGGAACTGGTCCTGCTCGTTGTAATAGCCGGTGTGGTCGCCATACGGGCCCTCGAGCGCGTGCTCGTAGCCGGTCGGATGGTTCTCGTCCGGATAGATATGCCCCTCCAGCACGATCTCGGCCGAGGCCGGCACGCGCAGCTCGCTGCCGATCGCCTTGACCAGTTCGGTGCGCGAACCGCGCAGCAAGCCGGCGAACTGGTATTCGGACAGGCTGTCGGGCACCGGCGTGACGGCGCCGAGGATGGTGGCCGGATCGGCGCCGAGCGCCACGGCGACCGGATACGGCTTACCCTTGCTGGCGATGGCGTGCTCGCGGAAGTCGAGCGCGCCGCCGCGGTGGGCCAGCCAGCGCATGATCACCTTGTTGCGCCCGAGCACCTGCTGGCGATAGATGCCCAGGTTCTGGCGCTTCTTGTTCGGCCCCTTGGTGATCACCAGTCCCCAGGTGATGAGCGGCGCGACGTCGCCCGGCCAGCAATGCTGGATCGGCAGGCGCGCCAGATCGACGTCGTTGCCCTCCCACACGATGTCGTGGCAGGGCGCGCCGCGCAATTCCTTGGGCGTCATGTCCCACACCGACTTGACCAGCGAACCGAGGCCGAGCAAATCCTTGAAGCCCTTGGGCGGCTCCGGCTCCTTCAGGCGCGCCAGCACGTGGCCGATCTTGCGCAGTTCGCTCACGTCCTCGGCGCCCATGCCGAGCGCGACCCGGCGCGGCGTGCCGAACAGATTGGCCAGCACCGGCATGGTGTGGCCGGTCGGATTTTGGAACAGCAAAGCCGGCCCGCCGGCGCGCAAGGTGCGGTCGCAGACCTCGGTCATCTCCAAATGTGGCGAAACCGGCAACGAAACCGTCTTCAACTCGCCAATATCTTGCAATTGAGAAACAAAATGGCGTAAATCGCAATATTTCATGTGGTTTTAATTTTTTATGACTGTGGCCGGCATTGTCTCAAAATTCCCGGCCAAGTAATTGATTTAATTGAGTTTTGGTGCGACGCAATATAAAAAGTAAGACATAAAAGTAATAACAAACAGATTCGTTAGTATTGACTTGATATAAACTGGCTTCTACAATTCGCCTTACTTGAAGAGAACACGGTCTCTGGACTTGATTACCAAGGTTACTCATTCATTCACGGAGTCGGGGCTCCACATGGCATTTTAAGGAGTGTTTTCAAAAGGCGTCTGCCTTACCCCCGGAAAAAGTTGTATTGCGACTGGTCCTATACCACAGGGAACGACCAGCTCAGGCAAGCAATGACGGCGTCGGGACGCGCGCACCATGCGGCGGCCGACGATATATCTGATGCACGGCATTGGCACCAACACCGCGTTCACCACGCGGCGCGGGATCATGCACGCGACATTTCAGGGAATTCTATGACCAATCGCACTATCGAGGCATCTGTGCATGCCTCCGAAAAGGTGGTTCGCACGCCCGCTGCGTATCTGCGCAGCCTGCTGACCACCGCGCAACACACCATGACCATTGTTGGTCTATCCGCCGTATTTTTGATCACCCTGCTGCTGGTCCGCCCCGACCTGGCGCGCGAACTGAGCCGCCGCCTGCTCGAACAACCGGCGCTGGCCGTCATCAGCGCGCCGCCGCTGTCCGAGTTGATGGAGGCGCCGGCCGCCAGCGAGACGGCCTCGGCCGCCTCCGCAAGCGCAACCGCCTCCGCACCCAGCGCCGAAGCGCAGCTGTTGCCCGACACCCGCAAGCAGCGCCAATGGGTCACCTCGTGGCTCTCGCGCCGTTACCGCGTCGCCGGCGACGCCGCCAACATGCTGGTCTCGACGGCCTACCTGACGGCCCACGAAATCAAGCTCGACCCGCTCTTGATCCTGGCCGTGATGGCGATCGAATCGGGCCTCAACCCGTTCGCCGAAAGCCCGGTCGGCGCGCAGGGCCTGATGCAGGTGATGTCGAAGGTGCACCATGAGCGCTTCCAGGGACTGGGCGGCGTGCAAGCGGCCCTGAACCCGGTCGCCAACATCCGCGTCGGCTCGCTGATCCTGAAGGATTACGTGACCCGCGGCGGCTCCGTGGAAGCCGGCCTGAAGAGCTATGTCGGCGCCGCCGCCTTCGCCACCGACGACGGCTACGGTTCGCGCGTGATGGCCGAATACCACCGCCTCAAGCAAGTCTCGACCGGCAAGAAAGTGCCGACCTCGTCGCAGATGCAGATGGCCGCCGCGCCGGCCACCCCGGCCGCCGCGGCCAAAGACAGCCCGACCGCCGACCTCAAGCCGGGCAAGGACGACATCGCCGGCCTGTAAGGTCCGGGCGCGCGCCGCCCTTTTCGCCAGCCATAATAAAAAAAGCCACCGCCGGACTCGTCCGCGGTGGCTTTTTTACTGCGCCGCCGTCCATGCGGCGGCGCTGACTGAATCAATGAATCAGCGGCGCTTGGCGTTCGCCACTTCCTCTTCGCGGAATTTGGCGGCCAGCTTGTCGAGCACGCCGTTCACATACTTGTGGCCGTCGATCCCGCCGAACGACTTGGCCAGCTCGACCGCCTCGTTGATGACGACCCGGTACGGAATCTCCAGATTGTTCTTCAGCTCGAAGGCGCCGATCAGCAAGATGCCGTGCTCGATCGGCGACAATTCGGCGATGCCGCGGTCGATCAGCGGCGCCAGGCTCTCGCGCAGGGTCACCGAATCGGCGATCGCGCCGTACAGCAAGACGCTGAAATGCTCGGCGTCGGCCTTGTCGAAGCCGTGCGCGGCGCGGATGTGGTTGACGACCTTGGTCGCCTCCTCGTTGTTGAGCAGCCACTGGTACAAACCCTGCAGCGCGAATTCGCGCGCGCGGTGACGCGGCGTGCGATTCTTGCTGGGGTTGGCGTGCAAATTTTTCTCTGTCATGGTCATTCTTACCTTCTTAAAATTCATTTCCCGGCCAGGCGGCCGGGACAATCGCCGGCTTACTTATTCTTCGCCGGCTTCCTGCAACTCTTCCAGCGCCAGCGCCAGATTGGCCATCTCAACGGCCACGCGCGCCGCCTCGGCGCCCTTGACCGTCATGCGCACTTCGGCCTGCTCGTCGTTTTCCGTGGTCAGCACTGCGTTGGCGATCGGAATGCCGTAGTCGAGGCCGATGCGGGTGATGCCCGCGCCCGACTCGTTCGAGACCAGCTCGAAATGGTAGGTCTCGCCGCGGATCACCGCGCCGAGCGCGATCAGGGCGTCGAACTGCTGGGTTTCCGCCATCTTTTGCAGCGCCAGCGGGATTTCCAGCGCGCCCGGCACCGTCACGTGCAACACGTCCTCGTCGGCCACGCCGAGCGCGGCCAGTTCGGCCACGCAGGCCGACAGCAGGCCGGAGCAGACGACTTCGTTAAAACGGGCCTGGACGATACCGACGCGCAAGCCTTCGCCGGACAGGTTAGATTCGTATGTTCCCACGGTCATGGCGTTGCCTCTCAAATTAGATAAATGTAAGTTCTCGCGCAGCTTAGTGCTGGCTGCGCTTAGTTTGGCTTGGCCTGGAAGCCGGTCACTTCCAGATTGAAGCCCGTCATCGACGGCATCTTGCGCGGGCTGGCCAGCAATTTCATCTTGCTCACGCCCAGCGAGCGCAGGATCTGCGCGCCGATGCCGTAGCTGCGCAAATCCATGCTGGCGGCGCGCCCCTTCGGCTTGGTTTCCGGCGTGTCGAGCGCGGCGAACTGCGCGAACAGGTCGTGCGCCGATTCGCCGCAGTTGAGCAGCACCATCACGCCGCACTCGGCGGCCTTGATCGCCGCCATCGACGACGGCACGTTCCACGAGTGGGTGGTGGCCTCGGTTTCGAGCAAATCGAGCACGGAAACCGGCTGATGCACGCGCACCAGGGCTTCCTTGTCCGCCGCCGGCACGCCATGCACCAGCGCCAGATGGGCCGAACCGCTCGGCTTGTCGCGGAACGCGATCATGCGGAAGTCGCCATGCGCCGTGTGCAAGGTGCGCTCGGCCACCTGCTCGACCAGCGACTCGTTGCGGTTGCGATAGTGGATCAGGTCGGCGATCGTGCCGATCTTCAAATTGTGCTCGCGGGCGAATTCGAGCAGGTCCGGCAGGCGCGCCATGGTGCCGTCGTCCTTGACGATCTCGCAGATCACCGAGGCCGGCGTCAGGCCGGCCATGGCGGTCAGGTCGCAACCGGCTTCGGTGTGGCCGGCGCGCATCAGGACGCCGCCCTTTTGCGCCTTCAGCGGGAAGATATGGCCGGGCTGCACGATATCGGTCGGCAGCGTCGCCTTGGCCACGGCGACTTGGATCGTCTTGGCGCGGTCGGCCGCCGAGATGCCGGTCGTGACGCCCTCGGCGGCCTCGATCGAGACGGTGAAATTGGTGCCGAACGAGGTGCCGTTGCGGGTCGTCATCATCGACAGATTGAGCGCGTCGCAGCGCTCCTCGGTCAAGGTCAGGCAGACCAGGCCGCGGGCGTGCTTGATCATGAAATTGATCGCCTCGGGCGTGACGAAATCGGCGGCAAGCACCAGATCACCCTCGTTCTCGCGATCTTCCTCGTCGACCAAGATGACCATGCGGCCAGCGCGCAGTTCGGCGACAATTTCTTCGGTGCTGGAAATAGACATTTTTATCCTTTGTTACGAAAGCGGAGAGCCCGGCGCGAATGCGGCCGTCTCGTCGTGCGAATTTTCTACAACCTGCTATTTTAAAGGATTTGAGGCGTGCCGAACTGTCGACGCTGTAATTAAGCGCCTCGCGTAAGCGCCTCGCGTAAGCGCCTCGCGTAAGCGCCTCGCATAAGCGCCCGCACGAAAGCGCGCGGCGGTCCGCCGGCAAACGGCATACCATGCGCTTTTTGGAGAACCACCATGAAAACGCAAGGATCAGCCGTCTGGTCGGGCGGCATCAAGGATGGAAAAGGCGCGCTCAGCACGCAGAGCGGCGCGCTCAAGGACTACCCGTACGGCTACGCCAGCCGCTTCGAGGGCAAGCCGGGCACCAATCCGGAGGAATTGATCGGCGCGGCGCACGCCGGCTGCTTCACGATGGCGCTGTCGCTGATTCTCGGCGAAGCCCAACTCACCGCCGAGCGCATGGAAACCACCGCCGAGGTCACGCTCGACAAGGTCGGCGAAGGCTATTCGATCAGCGCGGTGCATCTGACGCTGCGGGCGAAGATTCCCGGCGCCGACCAGGCCGTCTTCGACGAACTGGCCGCCAAGGCCAAGGCCGGCTGCCCGGTGTCCAAGCTGCTCAACGCCAGCATCACGCTCGACGCGGCGCTGTTACCGTGACGAAGGCGCGGCGCCGAACGATTCGGCGCCGCGCCCCGGCAAACCGGCTTACTTCGTGTTCGACAGCGACAGCATGCGCTCGACGTAGCGCGCGATCAGGTCGATTTCCAGATTGACCTTGGCGCCGGCGCGCAGGTGCTTGAGCGTGGTCACTTCGACCGTGTGCGGGATCAGGTTGATCGAAAAACGGCAAACCTGCCCATCGCCGGCGCCCAGATCCTCGATCCGGTTCAGCGTCAGCGACACGCCGTTGACCACCACCGAGCCCTTGAAGGCGAGGTATTTGGCCAGCGCGCCCGGCGCGTCGATGACCAGCTCCCACGATTCGCCCACCGGCGCGAATTTATGCACCGAGCCGATGCCGTCCACATGGCCGGAAACCAGATGGCCGCCGAGGCGCTCGGCCAGCGTCATCGCCTTTTCCAGGTTCACTTCCATCACCGTGTCGAGGCCGGCGGTGCAGTTCAAGCTCTCGCGCGAGACGTTGACGTAAAAGCCGGTCGCGGTCTTGTCGACCACGGTCATGCAGGCGCCGTTGATGGCGATCGAATCGCCCAGCGCGACGTCGTCCAGCGGCAAGGCGCCGGCGTCCACGCTCAGGCGCACGCCATCAGCGAGTTGTTCGACGGCGCTGATTTTTCCGACGGCAGCGATAATTCCAGTAAACATGCGATACCAATCCTAAAAAAATGATGCAAGTTAGAGTGTTTTAAACCGCGCAATAATACGCAAATCCTCGCCGATTTGTTTGACCTCGTGAAATTTCAACAGGTGTTTTTGAGTCAGATCGGCCAGCGCCGGCAGCGCGAACATGCCTTGCGCCGCGCCGATCAGGGCCGGCGCCAGATACACCAGCAATTCGTCGACGCAACCGGCGCGGATCAGCGAGCCGCCCAGCTTCCCGCCCGCCTCCACATGCAGCTCGTTGATCTGGCGCCGCCCCAGTTCCAGCATCAGCGCCGGAAAATCGACCTTGCCCCGCCCGTTCGGCAAATAAATGATCTCGGCCCCGAGTGCGTTCAGGCGCGCCTCTTTTTCCGCATCGCGCACGGCGGCCACGATCCAGGTGCCGCCGCCTTCCAGAACGCGCGCCGCCGGATCGATCTCGAGCCGGCTGTCGACGACGATGCGGCGCGGCTGGCGCGGCGTTTCCACCGCCCGCACCGACAGCAGCGGGTCGTCGGCCTTGACGGTGCCGATGCCGGTCAGGATCGCGCAAGTGCGCGCGCGCCAGGCGTGGCCGTCGGCGCGCGCCTCGGGCCCGGTGATCCACTGGCTCATGCCGTTGTGCAAGGCCGTCATGCCGTCCAGGCTGGCCGCCGTTTTCAGGCGCACCCAAGGCCGGCCGCGCTGCATGCGCGAAAAAAAGCCGATATTCATCTCATACGCCTGCTCGGCCAGCACACCGGTCGAGACCGCGATGCCGGCCGCCTCCAGCTTGGCCAGCCCCTGCCCGGCGACCAGCGGATTCGGGTCCAGCATGGCGGCCACCACGCGCCCGACCCCGGCGCGCACCAGCGCGACCGAGCACGGCGGCGTGCGGCCGAAATGGTTGCACGGTTCGAGCGTGACGTAGGCGGTGGCGCCGCGCACATCGTTGCCGCGCG
>JACMLV010000391.1 GCA_014379395.1 Burkholderiaceae bacterium | reverse complement strand
TTGGTGTGGTGCTGGGCGGCGGCGTTGTGCAGGAGTTGCGGCGGGGCGCGCCTGGTGCCGACCGCCGGCGGGCCGGCGCGCAGCAGGTCGCGGTTGCGGCGGTACAGCAGCCCCAGGCACACGAGCATGACGCCGATGCCGGCCTCGGTGGCCCAGGCGCCCGGCTGCGTCCGCCACACGCTTCCGCCCAGCATCAGCAAGCCGCCCAGCATGACGCCGAAGCTGACCGCCACCAGGCGCTCGAGCGAGACTTTTTCTATTCCGTGCATAAATTCCTACCTTGTTCGGCTTCCACGGGGCGCATCCCTCGGCCCCGACAAGGTGATTCCGACAACCGCCTAGGCCGCCTGCTTGCCCGGCAGCCGGCCCTGGCGCTGGCGCACGTCCGACAGCAGGCGCCCGAACTCCTTCTTGACGACGGCGTAGCACTCGCACACGTCGGCCTCCAGCCCGGCCCGGTCGAGCACGGTGATGTGGCCGCGCCGGTAGCTGATGTAGCCGTAGCCCTGCAAGCGGCCGGCGGCCTCGGTGACGCCCTCGCGCCGCACGCCGAGCATGTTGGCGATCAGCTCCTGGGTCATGGTCAGCTCGTTGGTGGGCAGCCGGTCGAGCGTGAGCAGCAGCCAGCGGCACAGTTGCTGCTCGACCGTGTGGTGGCGGTTGCACACCGCCGTCTGCGCCATCTGCGTGAGCAGGGCCTGGGTGTAGCGCAGCAACAGGCGCATGACCGGCCCGGCGCGGTTGAACTCCTCCATCAGGACGTGCGCGCGCAGCCGGTAGCCGTGGCCGCCGGTCTGCACCACGCCGCGGCTGGGCGTGGTCTCGCCGCCCATGAACAGCGAGATGCCGAGCACGCCCTCGTTGCCGACGCCGGCGATCTCGGACGAGCCGCCGTTTTCCAGCAGGTAGTGCAACGAGATGATCGAGGTGGTCGGGAAGTAGACGTGCTGCATCTTGCCGCCCGACTCGTAGAGCACGTCGCCCAGCGGCATCGGGATCAGTTCGAGGTGCGGCGCCAGGCGGTCGAACTCGGCGTCGAGCAAGGCGGCGAGCAGATGGTTCTGGTTCGGATCGTGGGCACTGGGGGGCATAGCAAAATTCCTGCTTCCAGTCGTGCTACCAAAGGGAAGGTGTGAAAGTGGAAGGAGCGTGATTACCGCTGATAACAGCGTAACACAGGGACGGCGCCGGAACGGGTTATTCATGCATTATCGCAAAGCACAAATGCGCAACGCCATGCGCGGGCCGCGCGCGCCATCATGCCGGCCCGTCAGTGCAGGCCCATCAGCGCCTCGAGGCGCTCGGCCGGCAGCGGCCGGCTGAACAGATAGCCCTGGTACAAATGGCAGTGGTGGCGCGACAGGATTACTCCCAAGCGTTCCACGCCGCCGCAACGCAAAAAGGGCCGCACCCGTTCGGATGCGGCCCCCCCTGGTTCGCCGGCGTCCAGCGCCGACGATCGGACGCTTATTTCATGACCGTGCGCGAACCGACCACCTCGACCGTCACGCGGCGGTTCTTGGCGCGTCCCTGCGCGCTGGCATTGTCGGCCACCGGCTGGCTTTCGCCCTTGCCTTCGCTGTACACGCGGGACTGGTCGACGCCCTTGGCGATCAGATAGGCCTTGACCGCCTCGGCGCGCCGCAGCGACAGCTTCTGATTGTAGGCGTCGGCGCCGACCGAATCGGCGAAGCCGACCGTCACCATCACCTCCGTGTTCATCCCTTGCAGCCTGGCGAGCAGGTCGTCGAGGGCGGCCTTGCCTTCGGGCTTGAGCACGGCGCGGTCGAAGTCGAACAGCGCCTCCGCCGAGAACGTGACCTTCTCGGACACCGGCACCGGCCGCGGCGCCGGAGCCGGCGGCG
>JACMLV010000390.1 GCA_014379395.1 Burkholderiaceae bacterium | reverse complement strand
CACGGCCGACGCCGCCAGCCCGGCCGCCGAGCACGCGCGCAAGACCGGCAATCCGCAATACAGCCAGCCCGCGCCGCAAGGCGACGGCGCCGCGTCGATGGCGATGGACTACCACCTGCCGATCTTCTCCGGCAAGCGTTACAGCGGCAGCCTGGTGGCGACCTATCAGATCGGCGCGCTGCTCGACGAGATGGTGCCGTGGTGGTTCGCCCAGGACAACCAGATCACGCTGCTCGACCGCGACGACAAGGTGCTGGCGCGGCGCGCCGCCGCCGGCCCGGGGCGCGGCGTCTACACCCACAAGCGCGCCCTCGACCTGCCGGGCGCCACCGTCTTCCTCTACACCGACAGCGTCAAGGGCGCGCCGCGCCTGCTGCCCAACCTGCTGGTCGGCTCGGTCATCGCGCTCTCGCTCGGCCTGCTGTGGAGCCTGGTCGCGCTGTGGCGCCACATCTCGCGCCGGCTGGTGGCCGAGGGCGCGCTGCGCCAGCAGATGTCGTTTCGCACGGCGATGGAAAATTCCCTGGTGACGGGCCTGCGCGCGCGCGACCTGGAAGGGCGCGTCACCTACGTCAACCCGGCCTTTTGCCAGATCGTCGGCTATCCGCTGGAGGAGCTGATCGGCAAGCTGCCGCCGATGCCGTACTGGGCGCCGGAGGCGATGGCCGAATACCAGCAGCGCTTCGCCGCCGTGCTGGCCGGCGCCGCCACGCCGCAGTTCGAAACCATCTTCCAGCGCAGCGACGGCACCCGGGTGCCGGTGCTGATCTTCGAGTCGCCGCTGGTGGACAGCCGCGGCCGCCAGACCGGCTGGATGGGCTCCATCCTCGACATCTCGGACCGCAAGCGGATCGAGGAGCTGAGCCGCCAGCAGCAGGAAAAACTACAAACGAGCGCGCGCCTGGCGACGATGGGCGAGATCGCCTCGATGCTGGCGCACGAGTTGAACCAGCCGCTGGCGGCCATCTCGAGCTACACCACGGGCGCGCTGAACGTGATCGGGCGCGCGCTCGAAACCGGCCAGCCGGTCGACGCGGCCCAGCTCAAGCCGGCGCTGCAACAGGCCAGCACCCAGGCCCAGCGCGCCGGCCAGATCATCCGCAGCGTGCACGCCTTCGTCAAAAAGCGCGAACCGCAGCGCGAGGAGGTCGCGGTCGACTCGCTGATCGACGGCATCCGCGCGCTGATCGACCTGCAGGCGCGCAAATTCTACGTGCGGGTCCAGCCCAACATCCCGCCCGACCTGCCGCTGGTGCGGGCCGACCGCATGATGCTCGAGCAGGTGCTGCTGAACCTGACGCGCAACGCCATCGAGGCGATGCAAAACGTCGCGCCGGAACGGCGCGTGATGCGCGTCGAGGCGGCCACCGACGCCGCCCGCGGCCAGGTCACCCTCGCCGTGATCGACCAGGGCCACGGCATCCCGGCGGAAGTGGCCGAGCGCCTGTTCTCGCCGTTCTTCTCGACCAAGGCCGAGGGCATGGGGATGGGCTTGAACATCTGCCGCACCGCGATCGAATTCCACGGCGGCACCCTGAGCCACCGCGCCAATCCGGTCGGCGGTACCATATTCCAATTCACCCTGCCGGCGGCCCAGCCCAAGCTGGCCTGACGGGCCAAGCTGGCCCGACGGCATCACCAGGAGAAGCACCATGCTGCACATCATCGACGACGAGGCGGTCGTGCGCGATTCCCTGTCCTGGCTGGCGTCCTCGCGCGGCATCGAGGCGCGCAGCTACGCCAGCGCGCGGCCCTTCCTCGACGGCCTCGACGGCACCTTCGATCCAAACGGCGACTGCGTGCTGCTCGACGTGCGCATGCCCGACATGAACGGCGTGGCCGTGTTCGACCAACTGGTCGGGCGCGACCTGACCCAGCGCCTGCCGGTGATCTTCCTGACCGGCCACGGCGACGTGCCGATGGCGGTCGACAGCCTGAAGCGCGGCGCCTTCGACTTCTTCGAAAAACCGTTCAACGACAACGACCTGATGGACCGCGTCGTGCAGGGGCTGGCCAACTCGCGCCAGGCCGGCGCCCTGGCGGCGGTGCACGCGCGCCTGGCGACGCTGTCGGCGCGCGAGCGCGAAGTGCTCGACCTGATCCTGGCCGGCAAAATGAACAAAGTGGTGGCCGACAAGCTCGGCATCAGCATGCGCACGGTCGAGGTGCACCGCGCCCACATCTTCGACAAGATGCAGGTCAAGACGGCGGTCGAGCTGGCCGGTCTGCTGAAATAAGGCGCGGCTTGGCGGCCCGCCGCGCTTGATCCGGGTCACGCGCCTGCCTATCATGGGAGCGTGAGGCTTTCCCTGAACTGACCCGCGTTATAGCCTCGGCCCATGATTACGTGGGATGCGGAAAAACGAAGTAAAAATCTAAGCGATCACGGCATCGACTTCGCCGAGCTTGCGTCGGTATTTGATTACCCGATGCTCACAGTCGAAGATTCCAGATTGGCTTACGGCGAGCAGCGCTTGCAAAGCCTCTGCTGGTTTCGAGGCAGAGTGGTTGTTCTGATATGGACGGAGTGCAATGGCGCCGCCCGACTCATTTCCTGTCGAAATGGCACGAAACATGAAACACGAAAATACTTCAAAAACACGCAATTTTAGTGCGGCGCAAATTAAATCGGCGATCGCCGCCGCGCCCGATCGCGTGGACGACGCGGATAGTCCATACGACCCAAGCGATGCCGCCGCCGTCGAAGCGTTCTGGGCAAAAGGCAAGCTCAGTTTGCCCGGCCAGCACACGCATCGCTCCGCTAATCTGGCCGTGACGATTCCTTGCAGCCCGGAGGTCATTGCCTACTTCCAATCCAAAGGCGACGACTGGCGCATGAGGATGTATCTGGCTTTGCGCGACTGGGTGCGCTCGCAACCGAAGGATTGAACCGGCGGAGTCGACAAGCCTGCGCCGCGCGCCTAAGCCTTGGCCTAGGAGTCTGTCGGACTTAGGCTCGTCGGCTGCAAAAATACCTGGACGGTCCATATTTCGCCGTTTTCTCGGCCAATAGCTCGCTATTGGCACTGCGAAACCGTCAAAATCTGGCCTCGCCCAGCTATTTTTTCGCTT
>JACMLV010000389.1 GCA_014379395.1 Burkholderiaceae bacterium | reverse complement strand
TCGCGGGTCGCCAGCGGCAGGCCGTCCGGATGCGTTTCGCAGCGGAATTCGCAGTTGTCCTTGCGCAGGCGGAAGTGGCGCGCGGTGAAGCAGCGCGACGAGAACGCCAGCGCCATGCGGCCCCACACTTGCACTTCGGTCTGCATGCCCTTCGGACGCGTCATTTGCAAGGTCGCCAGATCTTCGCGCGAGAGTTCAATCGGCGGCGTGAAGCGCGTCGCGCCCAATCCGCCCAGCCAGGACAGGGTGCCGTCGTGGTACACGTTCAGGTGCGGGCCGGCGACGAATTTCTGGCCTTGCAAGGCGCGCACGGCGCTGAAGTCGTTGGCCTCGAGCATGATGCCGTCGGCTGCGGCGCGCTCGGCCAGGCGCTGCATGGCGCGGCGGTCGGCCTCGCTGTCGATCAGGGTCAGGGTCGAGATGACGACCTCTTTGCCGGCATCGCGCAGGGTCTTGGCGACGTCGAGCCAGTCGTCGGTTTTCATGTTGTGGCGGCGCGAGCAGACCACTTCGCCCAGGTAGACGATGTCGACCGGCCAGTCGGCCACGTCGGCGTAGAACTGCAAGGTGTCGGCCTTGGACCAGTAGTAGGCCAGCGGCGCGAGCGAGAGTTTCAGTTGGGTCATTTTATTTCCAGGGACGTTCGAAGGCGCCTTGCGTGACGTGCGCGCCCTCGGCGTGGCGGGCCAGCGTGGTCTGCCATTCGGCGCGCGGGGTGTAGCGTTCCGGGTCGCGCATGGTCGCGTCGAGCGCGCTGCGCAGCGTGCCGACCACTTGGGCGACGTAGGTCGGGCTGCGCTGGCGGCCCTCGACCTTGATCGCGGCCACGCCCATGTTCAACAGTTGCGGCAGCAGGCCGATGGCGTTCAGGCTGGTCGGCTCCTCGAGCGCGTAGTCGATCTCGCCGTCCACTTCGAAGCGGCCCTTGCACAGGGTCGGATAGGCCGCCACCTCGCCCGGGCCGTAGCTGTCGATCAGGGTGCCGTTCAGGCGCGCCTGCAAGATGTTGTTCTTCTCTTCCCACTTGACGGCGTGGCCCGGCGAGCACACGCCCTTGTTGTTGGGCGAGTCGCCGGTCGCGTAGCTCGACAGCAGGCAGCGGCCCTCGGCCATCACGCACAGGCTGCCAAAGCCGAACACTTCGATCTCGACGGTGGTCTGGCGGATGATTTTTTCAATTTCCACCAGCGTCAGCACGCGCGGCAGCACGGCGCGCTTGATGCCGAATTGTTCGCGCATCAGTTCGATCGCGTCGAGCGTGGTGGCCGAGCCTTGGACGGAGAGGTGCAGGCGCAGGTCGGGATGGCGGTCGCGCGCGTAGGCCATCAGGCCGGGGTCGGCGACGATGCAGGCGTCGGCGCCCATCTTGACGGCGGTGTCGATGGCGGCGCGCCATTCGGCCACCATGCTCGCCTGCGGGTAGGTGTTGATGGCGAACAGCACCTGCTTGCCACGGGCGTGGGCGTATTCGACGCCTTGGGCGATGTCGCTGTCGCTGAAGTTGAGGCCGCCGAAGTTGCGGGCGTTGGTGGCGTTGCGCAGGCCGAGGAAGACGGCGTCGGCGCCTTTGTCGACCGCCGTTTTGAGCGCCAGCAGACTGCCGGCGGGGGCGACCAGATCGATTTTTTTCATGGGGACAGTGTGGAACAGACTAAGGAGCCTGCCGGACTCGGGATCGTCCCTCGGCCCGGGAGACTCCTAATATTCCTAGTGCAGCATCGCGGGGCCATGCTGGTAGGATTTCAGGGCGGCTTCGTTGCCGATGTGGATCAGCGAACCGCTGACTTTGATGAGTTGCTGGTCGATCAGTTGGTGCAGCACGCGCGACAGGGTCGCCGGCGCCAGGTTGAGCAGGGAGGCGACCAGGTTTTTCTTCAGGTCGAGCCGGATTTCGTTCGATTGCTGCATGGTGGCCGCCTGCAACAGGTATTCGATCACGCGCTGGGTCGCGTTTTGCAGCGAGCAGCGCTCGACGTTTTGGATGAAGCCGAGCAGGCGGGCCGACATGCCGGCCATCATCTCGCGCGCCATCAGCGGCGACGAGTCGAGCAGGCGGAACAAGGCACCCGGCGGCACCCGCAGCAGCAGGGTGTTCTCGGCGGCGGCGGCGCAAAACGGATACGGCTCGTCGAGGAAGATCATGGCTTCGCCGAAGTTCTGGCCCGGGCGGATCAGCTCGAGCACCTTCTCGCCGCCCTCCATCGAGGGAATGCTCAATTTCATCAGGCCGTAGACGACGGCGTAGACGCCCTGCGCCATCTCGCCCTTGCGAAACAGCATCTGCCCCTTGTCGAGTTCGACCTTGACTACTTCGTTCTGCAAACGCTCCATCTCGACCGGCGAGACGTCGCGAAACAACGCCTGGTTCGACAACAAGCCGTCCACATTCAATTTAGCCATAGTTCCCTCTTTCCTTCAAATTGACTGAGATCAAGTGTAGCGAGCGCCCCCCTTAACGGCTATAGGTCGAAGGTAGTAGTTCTGCAACGCAGGCGGCCAGCCACCGGGCGGGCAGCGGGCACGTGATCGGGGGAAGTGAAAGGGAAAAGTGAAAGACGGGCCGGGCGGGCTTTCCCGCGAAGAGAAAAATCGCGCCCCGACGCGGCGGCGGTCCTACTTGCCCAGCCCGTGCTCGACGGCGTAGACGGCGATCTGCACCCGGCTGTTGAGGTTGAGCTTTTTGAGGATGTTCTGGACGTGGATCTTGACGGTGCTCTCGGCCACGTCGAGCTGGCGCGCGATCTCCTTGTTGCTCTGGCCGCGCGCCAGGCAGGACATCGCCTCGCGTTCGCGCGGGGTCAGTTTCTCGCGCTCGGGCGCGGCCGCCACGTTCTGGCCCGAGCGGAACTGCGCCACCAGCTTGGCCGTCATCGCCTCGGCCACCACCGGCTCGCCGGCGTGGGCGCGCTTGATGGCCTGGGTCAGGTAGTCGGCCTCGATGTTTTTCAGCAGGTAGCCGCTGGCGCCGTTGCGCAGCGCCGTCGAGAGGTCTTCGGCCTCCTCCGACACGGTCAGCATCAGCACCGCCGTGCCGGGCAAGTCCTCGACGATCAGCTGCATCGCCTCCAGCCCGGACAGGCCGGGCATGTTCAGATCCATCAACACCACGTCGGGCATCAGCTGCTTGGCGCGCTTGACGCCCTCCAGGCCGTCGGAGGCCTCGCCGATGACCTCGAATTCGGGATTGCGCTGCAGCAGCAATTTGATCCCGCTGCGGAACAGGGTGTGGTCGTCGACCAGAAGAATTTTGATGGTCATGCTGTCGCTTTCATATGGTTGAGTCGGCCGGGCGTCACGCCACCAGCCGCCCCTCGCGCCGCAAGTACAAGGAGATGGTGGTGCCCGCGCCGGACTCGCTGGATATTTCCAACTCGGCGCCGAGGCGCTGGGCGCGCTCTTGCATGATGCGCAAACCAACGTGCTGGTCCGATTTCTCGAGCAGCTCGGCCGGCGCGAAGCCGCGCCCGTCGTCGTGCAGCCGCATCGAAAAATCGCGGCCGTTCTCGACGCTGACGGTCACCTCGCTGGCCAGCGCGTGCTTGCGGATGTTCGACAACGCCTCCTGTAGTATAAACAAGATTTGCAACTGTTGTTCGGGCGCAAATGGCGCGCCGCTGCCGTGGATGTCGATCTTGCCCCGCACGCCGCTCTGGCGCTCGAACTTGGCCAGCACGTTGCGCATCTCGGTGTGCAGGTCGCTGTCCTGCCAGCGGGTGCGGAAGTTGAGCAGCAGTTCGCGCACGTCCTGGTAGCTCTCCTCGACGCCGGCGTGGAGCAGCGGCAGGATGTCGTTGACCTCGTCCATATTGCCGCGGCGCACCGAATCCTCCAGCATCTGCACTTGCAGGTTCAGGAAGTTCAAGCCCTGGGCGATGCTGTCGTGCAGCCCCTGGGCCAGCAGGTTGCGCTCCTGCGAGACGGCGAACTCCTTTTCGCGCGCGATCAGGCGCTGGTTTTCGATCGCCGTGCCGAGGTTCTGGCCCAGCGTTTCCAACAGGCGCTGCTCGGCCCCGCTGATCGCGCGCTGCTGCTTGAAATGCAGCGAGAAGCTGCCGATCACCTGCTGGCGCGCGACGATCTGGAACACCGCGATCGAGACGAAGCCCTCCTCCTGGCAGCGGTACTGCTTTTGCTGATTCAACAGGCGGAAATCCTTGATCAGGATGACGCCCTGCTGGGCCGACGAGCCGCACAGGCACTCGTCGCGCTTGATGCAATGCTCCTCCTCGACCAGGCGCTCGGAGACGCCCTCGTGCACGGTGATGTGCATGTTGTCATGCTGGTTGTCGAGGATGCGCACCATGCCGCCGTCGGCCGCGACGCGCTGCATGATGCCTTGCAGAAAGCCGCGGCACAGCTCCTCGATCGCGTGCGGGCCGGCCAGGAACGAGGTGATCTCGTAGAGCGCGGCGACCTGCTGGTTCTGCGCGCTCAATTTCTCGGTCTTGTCCTGCACCCGCTGCTCGAGGGTGCGCTGGGCGCTTTGCACATGGTCGGCCATCTTGTTGAAGGCCAGCGCCAGCACGCCGAACTCGTCCTCCGTCTCGACCGGCAGGCGCACGTCGAGGTCGTCCTCGCTCATGCGCGCGATGCCGGCCCGCATCCGGTTGACCGGGCCGATGATCCACAGGTAGAGCAGATACAGCAGCGTGATGCTGGCCGCCAGCGACAGGAAGATCAGGGCGGTCTGGCACAGGCGCAGCCAGGTGGTCTTGCCGGACAGCTCGACTTCGACCAGCGACACCAGCTGGTTGATGTTGTCGACGAAGGCCTCCAGCCCGGCCCGGTATTGGCGCACCGCGTTCTGGCGCGTGGCCTCGTCGATGCCGCTGGCGGCCGCGCGCGCGTTGTGGCGGATCTGCTGCTGCCAGATCGAGCGCACCAGTTGCATCTGCGACTGGATGGCGGGCGTGGCCGGCAGCAGCAGCGGCCGCTTGGCGTCGCCGTTTTGCAAGTCGAGCAGGATGTTGTTGAATTTTTCCAGCTCGCCGTCGATCTGGGCTCCGCTGCTGAAATCCTCGAGCACCAGCGCCATCCGGTACGACAGCATGCGCAGCTTGCCGGCCTCGTTGATGGCGGCGGCGCCCCCTTCGAGCTGCCACGACAGCAGCAGGGTGTAGCCGATGGCGAACATGGTCAGCAGCAAGCCGCCGACGGTGGTGAGCAGGATGCGGAAGGTGATGCGCTTGCCGATGGGCAGGACCTGGAGCGTTGTCATGGCGAATTGCAGCGGATT
>JACMLV010000388.1 GCA_014379395.1 Burkholderiaceae bacterium | reverse complement strand
GCGACATAAAAATGCGTCTTTTCCGCCGATACCGCGTCAAAAATCCTCGCAATACCTCGGTATTGCTGCGGTTTTTTCCTTGTCTCGGCGAAAAATCCGCTATTTTTATAAGTCGCAATCAGCGCGCAACACTACACTAGGTAGACGATCCAGGCGGCCGGATAGGCGGCGCGCAGCGCATGCAGGGCCGGCAGCGCGAACACGAAGTCGCCCACCTTGTTCGGGCGCAGCACGGCGATTTTCTCGACGCCTGGCACCAGCGGGGACGACGCGCCCATCACTCGACCGCCCAGGCGCGCAACACCATCGGCGCGTCAACCGCGCGCGCCGCGATCATGGTCGGCAACTCCATGCGATAGGCGCCGGACGGAATCATGCCGCAGCCACCTCCCGGCCGCGCGCCCTCAGGTAGCGCAGCACGGCCGCCACCTCGGCCCGCGCGAACGCGGCCTCGCCGTCCGACTGGTCGGAGACGACGACGCGCACGGCCGGTTGCAAGTTGGCACCTGCACATCGACGACGGGCTCGATCATGGCGCGGCCCCGCCGGCGCCGTCGCGCCGCCGGCCGTACAGATACGGATTGAGCGCCGGATCGTTGTACATCTTGAACTGGCGATACAGCTTGAAATAGGCGCGGCCGGCGCTCGCGTCTTGCAGCAATTGATCGAAGCAGGCGCACAGATCGGCGCGCTGGGTGTTCAGCCGCGCCAGCTTGGCGGCGCAGCGCGTCAGATGCCCGGCGCTGGCGCCGGCGCGGCAACTCTGCTCGCGCATGTGGAATATCTTCAGGCTCAGAATCGAGAGCCGGTCGATCATCGCGCCCGCCGTTTCGCTGTGCAGCCGGGCGTTGGCGGCGGCCGGCGCGGCGGCCAGCAAAAACAGCAGCGCCTCGTCGATCGCCTCGACCGCGTCGTTGCGCTTTTGGTTGTAGCGGTCGATCAGGCGCTTGCCGTGGGCGATGGCGTCCGGCCCGACATCGGTGCGGCGCGCCTTGTCCTCCTCGTCCCACAACAGGTTGTTGTAGCGATGATTGGCGGCGATCGACGACCACGCGTCGAGACCGCCCCCGGTACGCGAACCGGCGCCGGGATTGGGCGCGTGGGCCGGCCCGGCGGCCAATTGCCCGTCATGGAAACCGGCGATCAGCCTTGACTCGAATTGCTTGAGCATATCCCCTCGGAGCCGTAACAAGCGGAAAAAAACGCGTGGTAGCAAGCGGAGAAACAGGCGAGAACCACGCCCCGGCGCCGCCTGACCGACGCCCTCATCACAGCATTTGGAGGAGATTCAAACGGCGGAAGTTCCGCTTTCTCTGCGCGAACAACGGCGCGCCGGACGGCGCCGCCGAAGACTGGCTTTCACGGCGCGCATCGGCCATACTTGCCAGACAGATCACTGGCGCGCAGGGCGCCGGCCGCTCCATCACACCGAAAGGAATCACCAATGACCGATGCACCGCTTTTGCTGCGTAACGACGACCAGGGCGTCGCCACCATCACGCTGAACCGCCCGCAGGCGCGCAACAGCCTGGGGCAACCGATGCTGGCCGCCCTGCTGGCCGCGTTCGCCGCGCTGGCCGCCGACGACAGCGTGCGGGTGGTGATCCTGGCCGGCGCCGGCCCGGCCTTTTGCGCCGGCCACGATCTGAAGGAAATGCGCGCGGCCAATTACACGCGCGACTACTCGGAAAAACTGTTCGCCGATTGCAGCGCGCTGATGCAGGCGATCGTGCGCCTGCCCAAGCCGGTCATCGCGCGCGTGCACGGCATCGCCACGGCGGCCGGCGCGCAGCTGGTGGCCAGCTGCGACCTCGCCATCGCCGCCGACGACAGCCGCTTCGCCACGCCGGGCGTCAACATCGGCCTGTTCTGCTCGACGCCGATGGTGGCGCTGTCGCGCAACCTCTCGCCCAAGCACGCGCTGCAAATGCTGCTGGTGGGCGAGCTGATCGACGCCCAGACGGCGCTGCGCTTCGGCCTGGTCAACGAGCTGGTCCCGGCCGCCGAGCTGGAGGAAAAGACCTTTGAACTGGCGCGCAAGCTGGCGGCCAAGTCGGCCCGCACGCTGGCCATCGGCAAGGAGGCGTTCTACCGCCAGGCCGAGATGCCGCTCGGCGCCGCCTACGACTATTGCGCCGAAGTGATGGCAACCAACCTGGAAGCGCTCGACGCGCAGGAAGGCATCGGCGCCTTCATCGACAAGCGCCATCCGGTCTGGTGCGACCGCTAACCAAACGTCGGTGGATGAGATCCAGCAGCGTTATCCCGAGTACCTCATCCTTTCCTGATTCGGCACCGGTCCCGCCGGCAT
>JACMLV010000387.1 GCA_014379395.1 Burkholderiaceae bacterium | reverse complement strand
CTTGTGGACATCCAAACCAACATATTTGCTAAACTTCTTCATGACCTACCCCCTCAATTGCGGCTCTGCGCCGAAAGTTGTACCAAACCTCAGCGTAACCCGCGCTGCTTGAGGCCGGTAGGTCAATACATTCTGTCTACGTTGATGCCAGACGGTTTGTAGGGTGGGCACCGGTTTTGTGCCCACGCGGGCCGGATTCGGCATGGCCACAAAAACGCGCCGTGGTGTCCCCGCCAACCCCACTTTCCTGATTTTGACTGTCAGACGGTTTTGATCTCGTCGAGCGGCCAGCGCGGGCGCACGTTGAACGAGTAGTCGCGCCGGGCGGCGTCGGGATTGATCATCAGCCGCATGGCGCCGGCGAAGGCGATCATGGCGCCGTTGTCGGTGCAAAACTCGAGTTCCGGGTAGTACACCTTGAAGCGCTTCTTCAGCGCGGCGGCGTTGAGCGACTCGCGCAGCTGGGCGTTGGCGCCGACGCCGCCGGCGATCACCAGCCGCGTCAATCCGGTGTGCTTGAGCGCGGTGACGCACTTGGCGGTCAGGACGTCGACGATGGCATCGACGAAGCCGCGCGCGATGTTGGCCTTGTCCTGCTCGCAGATGTTGGCGATCACCTTCTCTTCGTGGTTCTTCACCACCGTCAGCACCGCCGTCTTCAGCCCGGAAAAGCTGAAATTCAAATCCTTCGAGTGCAGCATCGGGCGCGGCAGCTTGTAGGCCAGCGGATCGCCGAATTCGGCCAGGCGCGAAATCGCCGGCCCGCCCGGATAGCCCAGGCCGAGCAGCTTGGCCGACTTGTCGAAGGCTTCGCCGGCGGCGTCGTCCAGGGTTTCGCCGAGCAGCGTGTACTGGCCGACGCCGTCGACCCGCATCAGCTGGGTGTGCCCGCCCGACACCAAGAGCGCGACGAACGGAAAGGCCGGCGGATCGGCGGCCAACAGCGGCGACAGCAGGTGGCCCTCCAGGTGGTGGATGCCGAGCACCGGGCGGTCCAGCGCCAGGCCCAGGCTGCACGCCACCGAGGAGCCGACCAAGAGCGCGCCGGCCAGCCCCGGCCCCTGGGTGTAGGCGATGGCGTCGATGGCGGACGGCGCCAGCCCGGCCTTGGCCAGCGCTTCCTCCAGCAGCGGGATGGCGCGCCGGATATGGTCGCGCGAGGCCAGTTCCGGCACCACGCCGCCGTATTGTTCGTGCATCGCCACTTGCGAATAGAGCGCGTGGGAGAGCAGGCCGCGCTGCGTGTCGTACAACGCAATGCCGGTTTCGTCACAGGAGGATTCGACGCCGAGAACGATCATGGAAGTGGGCGCAAAGCGTGCGCGGGTAAAAGGCAATCCGACATTGTAAAGCGTCGCGCCGCGCCCGGCCGCATTCTCGTCGCTTGTTCGGGACCCTTGTCCCTCCCCGCGGTAAGGACTCTCGCACCATGACGCCAAGCAAGCGCCGATGCGCGCACCTGTTTGGTGCGTTTATTGACTATTAAGTATTTTGCCTACCGCTTAATGAGGGACTGAGGGCGCATTTGGTGCGCACCGCACTGGCATCGCTCTTGCTTATAGGGATGTACGATCCTATGGAGACAGCAATGAAAAAACTCAAACTGGTGATGGTAGGTAACGGCATGGCGGGTGTGCGCACCTTGGAGGAGCTGCTCAAGCTGGCGCCGGACATGTACGACATCACCGTGTTCGGCGCCGAACCCTACGCCAACTACAACCGCATCCTGCTGTCGCCGGTGCTGGCCGGCGAGCAGACCATCGACGACATCATGCTCAACTCGGTCGACTGGTACGCCGAGAACGGCATCAATCTGCACCTGGGCAAGAAGGTGGTCAAGATCGACCGCGTCAAGCGCCTCGTCATCGCCGAGGACGGCACCACGGCCGAATACGACCGCCTGCTGCTGGCGACCGGCTCGAACCCGTTCATGCTGCCGGTGCCGGGCGGCGATTTGAAAGGCGTGATCGCCTACCGCGACATCCACGACACCAACGCGATGATCGCCTCGGCCGCCAAGAACACGCACGCGATCGTCATCGGCGGCGGCCTGCTCGGCCTGGAGGCGGCCAACGGCCTCAAGCTGCGCGGCATGGACGTGACCGTGGTCCACCTGCCGGGCTGGCTGATGGAGCGCCAGCTCGACCCGGTGGCCGGCAAGATGCTGCAAAAGTCGCTCGAGGAGCGCGGCCTCAAATTCCTGCTCGAAAAAAACACCAAGGCCATCATCGGCGACGCCGACGGCCAGGTGAGCTCGATCCAGTTCACCGACGGGCTGGAGATCCCGGCCCAGCTGGTGGTGATGGCGGTCGGCATCCGCCCGAACACCGCGCTGGCCGAATCGTGCGGCCTGCATTGCAGCCGCGGCATCGTCGTCAACGACACCATGCAGACTTTTGATCCGCGCATCTATTCGGTCGGCGAATGCGTGAACCACCGCGGCAACGTCTACGGCCTGGTCGCGCCGTTGTTCGAGATGGCCAAGGTGTGCGCCAACCACCTGGCCAACTTCGGCATCGGCCAGTACAAGGGCTCGGTCACCTCGACCAAGCTGAAGGTGACCGGCATCGACCTGTTCTCGGCCGGCGAATTCATGGGCGGCGAGGGCACCGAGGAGATCGTGCTGTCGGACCCGATCGGCGGCGTCTACAAGCGCCTGGTGCTCAAGGACGACAAGCTGGTCGGCGCCTGCCTGTACGGCGACACGGTCGACGGCAGCTGGTACTTCAAGCTGCTGCGCGAGGCCAAGGACGTCGCCGAGATCCGCGATTCGCTGATGTTCGGCGAGGCCAACACCGGCCGCGCCGGCGACGTCGGCCACGAGGGCTTCAAGGGCATCGCCGGCATGCCCGACACGGCCGAGGTGTGCGGCTGCAACGGCGTGTGCAAGGGCACCATCGTCAAGGCCATCAAGGAGCAGGGCCTGTTCACGCTGGAGGACGTGCGCAAGCACACCAAGGCCTCGGCCTCGTGCGGCTCGTGCACCGGGCTGGTCGAGCAGATCCTGATGGCGACGGCCGGCGGCGACTATTCCGCCTCGTCGAAGGTCAAGCCGATGTGCGGCTGCACCGACGTCACGCACCAGCAGGCGCGCGACGCGATCCTGGCCGAGAAGCTGTTGACGGTGCCGGCCGCGATGGCCTTCATGGCCTGGCGCACGCCCAACGGCTGCGCCTCCTGCCGCCCGGCGCTGAACTACTACCTGATCTCGACCTGGCCGCACGAGGCCAAGGACGATCCGCAATCGCGCTTCATCAACGAGCGCTCGCACGCCAACATCCAGAAGGACGGCACCTACTCGGTGATTCCGCGCATGTGGGCCGGCCAGACCACGGCGGCCGACCTGCGCCGCATCGCCGACGTGGTCGACAAGTACGCCATCCCGACCGTGAAGGTGACCGGCGGCCAGCGCATCGACCTGTTGGGCGTGAAGAAGGAGGACTTGCGCGCGGTCTGGCAGGACCTCGGCATGCCGAGCGGGCTGGCCTACGCCAAGGCGCTGCGCACCGTGAAGACCTGCGTCGGCAGCGAGTGGTGCCGCTTCGGCACCCAGAATTCGACCCTGATGGGGGAGCAGCTCGAGCGCCAGCTGGCCCTGATGTACGCGCCGCACAAGGTCAAGATCGCGGTCTCGGCCTGCCCGCGCAACTGCGCCGAATCGGGCATCAAGGACGTCGGCGTGATCGGCGTCGATTCCGGCTGGGAGATCTACGTCGGCGGCAACGGCGGCATCAAGACCGAGGTGGCGCAGTTCCTGGTCAAGCTGAAGACCCACGAGGAGGTGCTCGAATACTGCGGCGCCTTCCTGCAGCTGTACCGCACCGAGGGCTGGTATCTCGAGCGCACCGTGCACTACCTGGCGCGGGTCGGGCTCGATCATGTGAAAAAGGCGGTGCTGGACGACGACGCCCGCCGCAAGGCGCTCTACGAGGCCCTGCTGGCCGCGCTGGACGGCGAGCCGGACCCGTGGCATCAGCCGGAACAGGCGATGGTCGACACCCGCCAGTTCGAGATGCTGACCGTGCCGACCGAATAATGACAACCACGCCCCACACCCAAGGAGACACTCAAATGACGGAACAATGGAAACTGATCTGCAAGGTCGAAGACATCCCGATGCTGGGCGCGCGCGTGGTCAAGCGCGGCCTGGCCTGGCAGGACCTGCCCGGCGTCGCCATCTTCCGCACCAACGACGACAAGATATTCGTCCTGCTCGACCAGTGCCCGCACAAGGGCGGCCCGCTGTCGCAGGGCATCGTGTTCGGCGAGCGCGTGGCCTGCCCGCTGCATAACGTGAACGTCGCGCTCGATTCGGGCTGCGCGGTGGCGCCCGACAGCGGCTGCACCCGCACCTACAGCGTCAAGGTCGAAGACGGCAACGTGTTCCTCGACCTGAACGAGTTGAACGCGCCGGCCAGCAAGGCCGAGCAGGCCCTGGCCGGCTCGTTCGGCGTCGCCACCCACGTCGAGACGGCATGAGTCGCAGCCGGGAGATCAAGACCACCTGCTGCTACTGCGGGGTGGGCTGCGGCGTGCTCGCCACCACCGACGGCACCCAGGTGACGGCGGTGCGCGGCGATCCGGATCACCCGGCCAACTTCGGCCGCCTGTGCAGCAAGGGCAGCAGTCTGCACCTGTCGGCCGATCCGGTCGTGCAGCGCCAGGTGCGCGCGCTGGCGCCGGAAATGCGCAGCGTGCGCGGCGCGCGCCGCATGCCGGCCACCTGGGACGACACGCTGGCCTTCCTGGCGCAGCGCTTCGCCGCCTGCATCTCGCTGCACGGGCCCGACAGCGTCGGCTTCTACGTCTCCGGCCAGTTGCTGACCGAGGACTACTACGTCTTCAACAAGCTGGCCAAGGGCCTGATCGGCACCAATAACATCGATTCCAATTCGCGCCTGTGCATGTCGAGCGCGGTGGCCGGCTACAAGCAGACCCTGGGCGCCGACGCGCCGCCGGCCTGCTACGGGGACATCGAGCAGGCCGACCTGATCTTCATCGCCGGCTCGAACACCGCCTACGCGCATCCGATCCTGTACCGCCGCCTCGAGGAGGCGCGCAAGAACAATCCGCGGCTGAAGGTGATCGTGGCCGATCCGCGCCGCACCGACACCGCGCGCGAGGCCGACCTGTTCTTGCCGATCCTGCCCGGCACCGACGTCGCGCTGTTCAACGGCATGCTGCACGTGTGCCTGGCCGAGGGCCTGCTCGACGACGCCTACATCGCCGCCCACACCGAGGGCTTCGCGGCGCTCGAGCAAACCGTGCGCGACTATCCGCCGGCGCTGGTGGCGCAAATTTGCGGCATCCCGGAAGCCGACCTGCTGGAGGCGGCGCGCAGCTTCGGCCGCGCCGGCGCCGCGCTGTCCTTGTACTGCCAGGGCTTGAACCAGTCCACTTCCGGCACGGCGAAAAACGCCGCCCTGATCAACCTGCACCTGGCCACCGGCCAGATCGGCAAGCCCGGCGCCGGCCCGTTTTCGCTGACCGGCCAGCCCAACGCGATGG
>JACMLV010000386.1 GCA_014379395.1 Burkholderiaceae bacterium | reverse complement strand
GCCGCCATGCGCCCGCCGCTGGCGGCCTCGCTGAGCCGGACCGCGCGCGCCGCGCCGCTGCTGACCTACCTGGGTGGCATCGGCGTGCTGACCGCGCTGTTTACCGCGCTGCTCGTGGAGCGCGCCGCGCGGCACGGCGTGCACGGCGCGCTGCTGGTGCTGCTGGCGCTGCTGGCGACGGCCGGCGCGGCCCAGCTCGGGCTGGCGCTGGTGAACTGGCTGGCGACCATCGTCACCAGCCCGCGTCCGCTGGCGCGCATGGATTTCAAGCACGGCATTCCGTCCGACGCGCGCGGCATCGTGGTGGTGCCGACGCTCATCTACAGCAAGGACAACGTGGCCGCCCTGTGCGAGGCGCTGGAGGTGCGCTTCCTCGCCAACCGCGACCCGAATCTGCGCTTTTGCCTGCTCACCGATTTCGCCGACGCCGACGCCGAAACGCTGCCGGCCGACGCCGCGCTGCTGCAACAGGCGGCCGAGCGCATCGCCGCGCTCAACGCGCAGTACAAGGCGCATGGCGCCGGCGGCGAGGAGACGTCGCCGTTCCTGCTGCTGCACCGTCCGCGCCTGTGGAACGCGCAACAGCAAGCGTGGATGGGGCAGGAGCGCAAGCGCGGCAAACTGGCCGACCTGAACCGCTTCCTGCGCGGCGGCGCGCGCGACAAATTCTCGCTGGTGGTCGGCCAGAGCGACGACCTCGACGCGATCCGCTACGTCATCACGCTCGACACCGACACCCAGCTGCCGCGCGAGGCCGCGCGCCAGTTCATCGCCACCATGGCGCATCCGCTGAACCGCCCGCAACTGAACGAGGGCGCGCGCCGCGTCACGGCCGGCTACGGCATCCTGCAGCCGCGCGTGACGGTCAGCCTGCCGAGCGCGAACGCCTCGCGCTACGAGCAGTTGTGCGGCGGCGAGCCGGGCATCGACCCGTACACGCGCACCGTCTCCGACCTGTACCAGGACGTGTTCTACGAAGGCTCCTTCATCGGCAAGGGCATCTACGACGTCGACACCTTCGAACAGGTGCTGGGCGCGCGCCTGCCCGACAACCGCATCCTCAGCCACGACCTCTTGGAGGGCTGCTACCTGCGCGCCGGCCTGCTCAGCGACGCCCAGCTGTACGAGGAATATCCGGCCCGCTACAGCGACGACGTCAGCCGCCGCCAGCGCTGGATCCGCGGCGACTGGCAGCTGCTCGGCTGGCTGCTGCGCAAGGTGCCGGGGCCGGACGGACGGCGCGAGGCCAATCCGCTGTCGGCGCTGTCGCGCTGGAAGCTGTTCGACAACCTGCGCCGCAGCCTGGTCGCGCCCTGCCTGACGGCGCTGCTGCTGCTGGCCTGGAGCGTGCTGCCGGACGCCGCCTTCCTGACCGGCGCCGTGTGCGCCGTGATCTTCGCGCCGTCCCTGATCGCCGCGCTGCACGACCTGGCGCGCAAGCCGCGCGACACCCTGTGGCGCCAGCATGTAAGCGCCTGGCTGCGGCGCTGCCGCCTGCATTTCACGCACGCGCTGCTGACCCTCGTGTTCCTGCCCTACGAAGCCTATTTCAGCCTGGACGCCATCGCCCGCACGCTGTGGCGCCTGCACGTCTCGCACAGGCACCTGCTCGAATGGCAGGCCTCCGGCCTGGCCAACGGCGGCATCAAACTGGCGCGCAGCTGGCGCCGCATGTGGTTCGCGCCGGCGCTGGCGCTGGCGCTCGCCGCCGG
>JACMLV010000385.1 GCA_014379395.1 Burkholderiaceae bacterium | reverse complement strand
TTGCGGTTGGGCTTTTTGATGCCGGCTTCGGCAAAACCGATCTCGATTCCGTTGACGGGCTTCAGGTCGGCGGCGACGGGCAGGGGGGAATTGACGGCCATATGGGTTCTCGTGCGTGGGGAAATGGGAGCCGCTATTGTACCGCCTGACAACGCGCCGCGACGCAATCGGCCCACGCCAACGGCCGCGCCGAAAACTGTCCATGACATTCGCGCATGATTGCCTGATAATGAATTTATTGCCGTAAAGAAAATCCAACAATGACGAACACCAGCCCGCTCGAACTTGTCGCCATGAAAAGTTCCGAGGACACCGACGCGTGGCGCGACTTGGGCCGCGCCGCCCGCGAGTCGCAGCAACAGCAAAACCGGTTCGCCTTCCGCTTCACCGGCACCGGCGCCGAATACTTCCGCATCTGGATCGTCAACCTGCTGTTCACCATCGTGACCCTGGGCGCCTACTCGGCCTGGGCCAAGGTGCGCCGGCTGCAGTACTTCTACCGCAACACCAGCGTCGACGGCGCGATCTTCGACTACCACGGCAACCCCAAAGCCATCCTCAAGGGCCGCGTCCTGGCCCTGCTGCTGCTGGCCGCCTACAAGATCGCCTTCGAGATATCCGGCGCGGCCGCCCTCGCGGTCGCGCTGGTGCTGCTGGCCGCCCTGCCCTGGCTGCTGGCGCGCTCGCTGCGCTTCAAGATGATCAACTCCAGCTAT
Source organism: Burkholderiaceae bacterium (assembly GCA_014379395.1). Taxonomy (GTDB): domain Bacteria; phylum Pseudomonadota; class Gammaproteobacteria; order Burkholderiales; family Burkholderiaceae_D; genus Janthinobacterium. The sequence goes on along the minus strand of JACMLV010000385.1, from coordinate 1,315 downwards.
CGCGGACTGCGCTTCCACTTCGGCGGCGGCGCGGCGCAGGCCTACAAGATGCTCAGCCTGTTTCCCGTGCTGGCCGCGCTGATCGCGTTCTATCTCTGGAACCTCGCCACGAGCTCGACGCGCGTCGGCCTGCTTGGCGTATTGCTCGGCATCGCGCTGCTCTTGGTGGCCGCCGGCGCCCTGCCGCTCGGCCACTTCCTGCTCAAACGCTACCAGCACGACCACGCCTACTTCGGCCAGGCGCCGTTCTTCTTCCACGCCGGGGCGGGCGACTTCTTCCAGATCTATCGGCGCGCGCTCGGCCTGCTCGCGCTCGGCTCGGTTTCCGTCGGCGTGTTCGGCTTCCTCACGCGCAAGCTCTTCGACGCCCTGCAATCGACCATGTTCGGCTGGCTGTTCGCCATGTTCTACAGCGCCGTCAGCGCCTACGCGCTGTACCTGTTCGTGCGGCCCTACCTGGAAAGCCGGATTCAAAACCTGGTCTGGAACCACACCGAGCTGGGCTGCCACCGCTTCGTCAGCAGCGCCAGCGCGCACCACCTGCTCATGCTGCACGCCACCAACCTGCTGGCCATCACCTTCACGCTCGGCCTGTACCAGCCATTCGCCGCGATCCGGCTGATGAAATACCGCATCGAATCGCTGCGCCTGCTCCCCGACGGCGACCTGGAACACTTCCTGGCCGACCAGAGCGGCGACCACGCCGGCGCCATCGGCCAGGAAGCCGGCGAACTATTCGACATCGAGATCGCCCTATGATCGACGCCATCTACTTCGACGGCAAAAGCGCGCGCCGCCATCCGGTCACGCTCATCATCCACCAGCGCGTGGCGGCCATGCGGGGAGCCGGGCTGAACCGGCGCGCGCGCCTGTCGCAGCTCGACATTTCCGAGCGCCTGGAACACGCGCCGCGGATCCTGCGCTTTTCCGACGGCGGCTACATCGAAGCGCGCGAGCACGCCAAGCTCGACCGGATGCTGAGCGCGAACGGCTACCGCACGCCGCGCGCGGTGCGCTGGCAAAACAACTGGCCGCTGTCGCTGCTCGCGCTGGCGCTCGTCATCCTCACCCTCGCCAGCGGCTACCAGTGGGGCCTGCCGATGGCGGCCGACAAGCTGGCGCAACACCTGCCGCCGGCGCTGGAAAAAACCATCGGCGACCAGGGCCTGGCGCTGCTCGAGGAGCATCTGCTGGCGCCGTCCAGGCTGTCCGCCGCCTACCAGACGCGGCTGCGCGAACAGTTCGCGGCGCTGCGCCAGCCGCGCGGCGAACAGACCGCGTACCGGCTCGAATTCCGCGCCGGCGCCATCGGCCC
>JACMLV010000384.1 GCA_014379395.1 Burkholderiaceae bacterium | reverse complement strand
CGGGTCGGCCACGTAGCGCGCGAACAGCTGGCCGCGGCGGTCGAACAGCGCCGCCTGCACGATCTCGTCCTTGACGGCGAGCGCGAGCAGGTGTTGCGCGGCCTGGGCCCGGTTGCCCGAGAGCAGGGCGGCGCCGCTGTTGATGCCGACCACGCCCGCCAGCGCCGACAATTGCTTGCCTTCGTTGGCGACATGGCTCAGCACCGAGGTGACCGTAAACGCGATAAAGACCAGCAGCAGCGCGCTGCCGGTCGAGAGCACGGAAATGACCGTGAGCTTACCGCTGATGCTGGAGCGATCGAATTTGAGCATGGCAGGGCAATGGTGTGGCCCGAATCGCGCAGCCCGCGCGAGATGTCAGAGGCGAGCCAAATTAATTCCAACAGGAAAAATATAGGCGCGATGTTTCCGGAAAGTATTGATTCTTGTCTACAACATGCGCCGGGCGGCGCGGGCGGGGAGGGGAAGGTGGGAGCGTGCCGGAGCGGGCGCGAGGGCCGCTCCGGCGGGGGGAACTTGCTTAGACCTTCTTGACGAATTCCGACTTCAGGCTCATGGCGCCGAAGCCGTCGATCTTGCAGTCGATGTCGTGGTCGCTGTCGACCAGGCGGATGTTCTTGACCTTGGTGCCCATCTTGACGGTGCCGCCCGAACCCTTCAGCTTCAAGTCCTTGATCACGGAGACGGTGTCGCCGTCCTGCAAGACATTGCCGGCCGAGTCGCGGTAGACCTTGGCGCCCTCGTCGGCGCCGGCCTCGGACGCGGCCGTGGCCGACCATTCATGGCTGCACTCGGGACAGATGTAGAGGCCGCCGTCCTCGTAGGTGAATTCGGAATTGCACTTCGGGCAATTTGGTAAGCCGCTCATGATACGTCCTTGCAAAAAGCCGCAAGTATACCGCACCGGGCCGGACCAAAGACGGCGATTCAAGATCATCGGCGATGAAGCGCGCAGATCATCTTGAATAGCGGCGTTTTTGGGGCGAATTCGGCGGATTTCGCGGCCGCCCCTCAGCAGCCGCCGCGCTTGCCGGCGCCGCCGTAGCGCGCCTCCTGGCGAGCACCGCTCATGAGGACGCCAGTGCCTTGACGGCGGTGAGGGCGGCCGCGGCGATCAGGTCTTCGCGTGTCGCGGTTGCCTGGCGCTGTTGGGTGGTGTAGATCGCCATGACGATGGGCGCGCGTCCGGGCGGCCACAGCACGGCGACATCGTTTGCCGTGCCATAGTCGCCGCTGCCCGTCTTGTCGCCGACTATCCAGTTGGTCGGAACGGCGGCGCGGATGCGCCTGGCGCCGGTGGTGTTTCCGCACAGCCAGGCGCGCAGCTGATCGGCCTGCGCCGTTGCCAGGGCGTCGCCCATCACCAGCCGCCGCAGGCTGCGGCCCATCGCGCGCGGCGTCGAGGTGTCGCGCAGGTCGCCCGGAATGGCGCTGTTCAGTTCGGTTTCCCAGCGGTCGAGGCGAAAGGCCGTATCGCCGATCGAGCGGGCGAAGGCGGTCACGCCGGCGGGGCCGTCGAGCATGCGCATCAGCAGGTTCGACGCGCTGTTGTCGCTGTACTGGAGGGCCGCGGCGCACAGCCCGGCCACCGTCATGCCGTCGGCCAGATGCTGTTCCGTCACTGGGGAATAATTCACCAGATCGCTGCGCTGGTAGCGTATGCGCTGCTGTAGCAGATCGTCGGCCTGCGCGCTGCGCTGCAAGATGGCGGCGGCCAGCATGACCTTGAAGGTGCTACACATGGGAAAGCGCTCGTCGGCGCGGTAGCTGAGTTGGGCGCCGCTGCCGGTATCGAGCGCAAACAGGCCCAGACGGCCGTCCAGTTCGGTTTCCAGCCGGGTCAGGCTGGCCGTGGCGGATGTGGCTTCACCGCGCCCGTCCGCGCGGGCCAGCGGTGTAGTGGCAAGCGCGGCAAGGTGCAGAAGGAAGGTGCGGCGGTTGTGCATATCAGTCTTGAAAATCAGAGGGGCGCGTGCCGGGCTGGCGGCGTCGCGGCGCATTTTACCTGAGCCGCCGCACCGGGGCGGCGGCGATTCAAGATCGTCGGCGATGAGGCGCGCAGATGATCTTGCATAGCGGCGTTCTTCGGAAAAAATCGCCCACGCTCGCGGCCGCCTCTCCTCAGCAGCAGCCGCCGCGCTTGCCGGCGCCGCCGTAGCGCGCCTCCTGGCGCTCGCGGAAAAACTCCTCGTAGCTCATCATCGGCTGGCCCGGATGGGTGCTCTCCCGGTGCGCGACATAGGCGTCGTATTCCGGCAGGCCGACCATCAGGCGCACGCTCTGCCCCAGGTAGCGGCCGGCCTGGACGATTTGGTCGAGCATTACCGCACCGTCGGCATCGGCTGATAGGCGCTTTCCCTGGCGCTCGGCTTGGCGTTGGCGCGCGCCGTCAGCACCGTGCGCACGCCGAACACCAGCACGCTCAGCACGACCACCATGAAGAACCCGGCCAGCGAGGCGTCGAGGTAGTCGTTGAAGACGATCTGCCGCATCTGCGCCACCGATTTGGCCGGCGCCAGCAGGGCGCCGTCGTTCAAGGCCGCCGCGTATTTGTCGGCGTGGGCGAGGAAGCCGACGCGCGGGTTGGCGTCGAAGATCTTTTGCCAGCCGGCGGTGAGCGTACACAGCAGCAACCAGGCGGTCGGCGCCGCGGTGACCCAGGCGTAGCGCGCGCGCTTCATCTTGAACAGCACGCAGGTGGCCAGGATCAGCGCGATGCCGGCCAGCATCTGGTTGGCGATGCCGAACAGCGGCCACAGGGTGTTGATGCCGCCCAGCGGATCGACCACGCCCTGGTACAGGAAATAGCCCCAGGCCGCCACGCACAGCGAGGTCGCCAGCAGGTTGGCGAACACCGATTCGGTGCGTTTCAGTTGCGGCGCGAAGCTGCCCAGCAAGTCTTGCAGCATGAAGCGGCCGGCGCGGGTGCCGGCGTCGACCGCGGTCAGGATGAACAGGGCCTCGAACAGGATCGCGAAGTGGTACCAGAACGCCATCATGGTCTTGCCGCCGATCACGCCCGACAGGATGTTGGCCATGCCCACGGCCAGCGTCGGGGCGCCGCCGGCGCGCGAGATGATGGTGTGCTCGCCGACGTCCTTGGCGGTCTGGGTCAGCATCTCCGGGGTCACGTAGAAGCCCCACTGCGAGATCGCCCGGGCGGCCGACTCGGCCGTGGTGCCGATCAGCGCGGCCGGGCTGTTCATGGCGAAGTAGACGCCCGGTTCGATGGTCGAGGCGGCCACCAGGGCCATGATCGCGACGAAGGACTCCATCAGCATCGCGCCATAGCCGATGAAGCGGGCGTGGCTTTCGTTTTCGATCATCTTGGGCGTGGTGCCGGAGGCGATCAGGGCGTGGAAGCCGGACACGGCGCCGCAGGCGATGGTGATGAACAGGAACGGGAACAGGCTGCCCGACCAGACCGGGCCGGAGCCGTCGATGAACTGGGTCAGGGCCGGCATCTTCAGGTGCGGGGCGACGATCACGATGCCGATCGCCAGGCCGGCGATGGTGCCGATCTTGAGGAAGGTCGACAGGTAGTCGCGCGGCGCCAGCAGCAGCCAGACCGGCAGCACCGAGGCGATGAAGCCGTAGCCGATCAGCATCCAGGTCAGCTCGGTGCCGGTGAAGGTGAACAGCGGCGCCAGGACGGGCGATTCCTGCACGTACTGGCCGCAGAGGATGGCGCCCATCAACAGCACGAAGCCGATCAGGGAGATTTCGCCGACCCGGCCGACCCGCAGGTAGCGCGAATACAGGCCCATGAACAGGGCGATCGGAATGGTCGCCATCACGGTGAAGCTGCCCCAAGGCGAGCCGGTCAGCGCCTTCACCACGATCAGGGCCAGCACCGCCAGGATGATGACCATGATCATGAAGGTGCCGAACAGGGCGATCAGGCCGGGGATCTCGCCCAGCTCGGCCTTGATCAGGTCGCCGAGCGAGCGGCCGTCGCGGCGCATCGAGATGAACAGCACGATGAAGTCCTGCACGGCGCCGGCGAACACCACCCCGGCCAGGATCCACAGCATGCCGGGCAGGTAGCCCATCTGCGCGGCCAGCACCGGGCCGACCAGCGGGCCGGCGCCGGCGATGGCGGCGAAGTGGTGGCCGAACAGCACGAACTTGTTGGTCGGCACATGGTCGAGGCCATCGTTGAACTTGTAGGCCGGGGTCATGCGGGCGCTATCGAGGCCGATGACGCGCTCGGCGATGTAGCGGCTGTAAAAGCGGTAGGCGATCAGGTAGACGCAGACGGCGGCGACGACGATCCAGATCGCGCTGATCGATTCGCCGCGCTTGAGCGCGACCACGCCGAGCGCGCCGGCGCCGGCCAGCGCCAGCGCGGCCCAGCCGAGCTGGCTGGCCAGTTGTCGACCCGGTTGAGTACTTGAGCGTTTCATATTCTTCTCCTCGAATTGGTGGCGCCGCGTCTGGTTTATGTCTGGCTTGCATGACATGCGGCGCGGCTTATCGGCAGTATTCAGCAGTCGTATAACTGTCACAAGCGCAGCACTACGCAGGCCGGCTGCGTAGTATTACGTAGCGCCCCGGGGCGCCGGGGCCGTAGAATCGGGCACCGAAACATTTGGCCGGCGCGGGCCGGGCAGGGCATGAAGCTAAGGCAAAAAATCCTATTTCTGGCGGTCGCGCCGCTGATCCTGGCGCTGTGCGCGATCGCGCTGGCGGTGCGCCACCAGGCGCTCGCGCTGGCCGGGCAGCAGCGCGCGACGATCCAGCAGGCCTATCTGGCGAGCAAGGAGGCCGAGTTGAAGCATTACGTGGCGCTGGCCACCCATTCGGTGGCGCGGCTGTACGAATCGGGCCGGCGCGACCCGGCCGCGCTGGAGGAGGCCAAGCGCATCCTGGCCGCGCTCAGCTACGGCGACGACGGCTATTTCTTCGTCTACGACCTGAAGGGCAACAACCTGATGCACCCGCGCCAGCCCGAGCTGGTCGGCCAGAACCTGTGGGAATTGAAGGACGCCGACGGCAACCCGACCATCCAGCGCCTGGTGCAGCGCGCCCGCGCCGGCGGCGGCGTCGAGCGCTATCAGTGGGTCAAGCCGTCGAGCGGGCGCACGGTGGCCAAGCTCGGCTACGTGGTGCCGCTGGAGAACTGGGGCTGGATGATCGGCACCGGGATCTACCTGGACGACGTCGACCAGGCCCTGGCCCAGGTCCACGCCCAGCAGGTCGGCAACATCCGCAGCACCATGCTGTGGATCGCCGCGATCGCCATCCTGAGCGCGCTGGCGGTGGGCAGCTCCGGGCTGGCGCTCAACATCAGCGACTCGCGCGTGGCCGAGGCCAAGCTCAAGGCGCTGGCCCAGCGGGTGGTCGAATCGCAGGAGGAGGAGCGGGCACGGCTCTCGCGCGACCTGCACGACGGCATCAGCCAGTGGCTGGTCTCGATCAAGCTGCAGATCGAGGCCGGCATCATCCGCCTCGGCGGCGACGCCGGGCAGCAGGCCGGCGCGGCGGCCGTCTTCGAGCGCACCGCGCTCCAGCTCAACAATGTGCTGGGCGAGGTGCGGCGCATCTCGCACAACCTGCGCCCGGCGCTGTTGGACGACCTCGGCCTGGCCGCCGCGCTCGAGCACCTGGCGCTCGAATTTAGCCAGGACAGCGCGATCCCGGTCGGCTTCCGCGCCGAGGGCGGCACCGAGGGCCTGTCCGAGGTCGCCAACACGGTGCTGTTCCGGATCGCCCAGGAGGGCTTGGCCAACATCTGCCGCCACGCCGGCGCGCGGCAAGTCGAGATCGGCCTGTCCGCGACGCGCGAGCGGATCGAACTCTCCATCGCCGACGACGGGCGCGGCTTCGACGTTGACGACGTCGCGCTGCACCCCGAGCGCGGCATCGGCCTGCGCAACATGATGGAGCGCATGGAGGCGCTCGGCGGCACGCTGCAGATCGCCTCGTCGAGCGCCGGCACCGTGCTGCGCGCGCGCATCGAGCACCCGCGGTTCAACCACCTTATTTGAGAGTCCCATGAACGCCCCGATCAAAATCCTGCTGGTCGACGACCATCCCCTGGTGCGCGACGGCCTGCGCGCGCGCCTGGAGGCGGTGCCGCACTTCGAGGTGGTGGCCGAGGCCGGCGGCGCCGACGCCGCCCTCGAGCAGGCGCGCGCGCAGCCGGTCGACCTGGTCCTGATGGACATCAATATGCGCGGCACCAACGGCATCGAGGCGACCGCCCTGTTCAAGGCGGCGCTGCCGGGCGTGGCGGTGCTGATCCTGTCGATGCACGACAAGCTCGAATACGTGTCGCAGGCGATGCAGGCCGGCGCGCGCGGCTACGTGCTCAAGGACGCGCCCGGCAAGGACATCGTGCTGGCGATCGAGACCGTGATGGCCGGCGGCATCTACTACAGCGCGGCGCTGGCGCGCCAGCTGGCACGGCCGCTGGTGCACGATTCGCAGCTGACCTCGCGCGAGCACCAGGTGCTGCAGCACATCGCCGCCGGCCAGTCGAACAAGCAGATCGCCCGCGCGCTCGACCTGAGCGTGCGCACCGTCGAGACGCACCGCCTCAACATCAAGCGCAAGCTGGGCATCGAGGGCCAGGCCGAGCTGATCACCTTCGCGGTGCGGCACGCCAACTTCGACAGCGGCGCGCCCTGAAAAAGCACCGTTTCGGGGCGCGCCGCCCGGCCGGCCGGAGTAACAATATTCTTTACACAAGTAAATTGTTGAATATGTCTTTACGCGGCGCATTCTTTATGTTTCAAAGCAAAAGTTTCGGCTAGAATGGCCCGGCCTGCTTGACAGGCGGCCTCATCGACCAAGTGCTTGTCTTTTTAAAATTGCCAAACTGATATTGTGATTTTGATGGTTGCGCCTGAAACCCGTCCCTTCCCCGTCGTGGGATTGCAAGTCGTCACCAACGCCCAACGCGAATGGACCGCGGTGGCGCTGCAACTGGCGCCCGACGCGGCGCACGCGCCCAGCCTGCAGGCCCTGTTCGGCGCGAGCGACGCGCTGGCGGCGCTG
>JACMLV010000383.1 GCA_014379395.1 Burkholderiaceae bacterium | reverse complement strand
GCCGACGCCGAGGCCCCACAGCGTGCCCAGTTGCGGCGGGCCGGCCACATCGTTTGCCACATCGGTTGCAGCATCGGTTACCCCCGGCGCGCCGCTGGTCGGATTGACGCCGGCGCGCACGCCAACGCCATCGCCCATGCTGACACCGGCGCTCATGCGTCCACCCCGAGCGCGTTGCCGGCCAAGTCGAACAGCCTTACCTCGACGCGCCGCGCGCTCGGCACGCGGGCCTGCGCCAGCTGGCCGATGCGGCGTTCGATCTCGATCCACAAGGCGCGCGCGCCGCTTTCATGTTTGATTCTGTCCATTGCCGCTTCCACAGTGTTTGCGTTTTCAATTTCCTGCACCAAGTGCGGCGCGAAGCCGCATTGCGCGGCCACCCGCGCCACGCCCGCCATCGCCATGCCGCTCTTGCTCGAATGGGTGTCCCAGACGCCGTCGAGCGTCTTGGCCAGCTTGCCCGGATGGCCGGCCAGCCACAGCGCGTCCAGGCTGCGGCCCTCCTCTTTCAGCGCCTGCTCGGTGAAGTCGAGCGCGGCGCCGAGGAAGTTTGCGATCTGCACCGTGCGCGCCTCCGGCAGGCCGAGCGCGTCGCGCGCGTATTCGCGCCCGATCTTGCCCGGCAGGTAGGCCACCATCGGCGCGCCGCCGGCCAGCGCGACCCGCACATAGACCTCGATCGAGGCGACCCAGGACGCCATCGACATCGGCTCGACGATGCCCGAGGTGCCGAGGATCGAGATGCCGCCGACGATGCCCAGGCGCGGGTTGAAGGTCTTGCGCGCGATCTCCGCGCCGTTCTCGCAGCCGATGGTCAGGTCGAAGCCGGGCAGCGTCTCGCGCGGCCACAGCTCGGTCATCACCTCGACCAGCGCCTGCCGCATCATCCGGCGCGGCACCGGGTTGATGGCCGGCTCGCCGACCGCCACCCGCAGGCCGGGCCGGGTCGCCGTGCCGACGCCATCGCCGGCGAAAAAGCGCAGCTCATGGCAGTCGTTGCGGCGCACCTCGGCGAAGATGGTGGCGCCGTGCGTGCTGTCCGGGTCGTCGCCGCCGTCCTTCAACACCTCGGCACGCACGCCGCCCTCGGCGATCCAGGCCACCTCGCGCACCGGCACCAGCAGGTAGTGGCGCAAGTCGGGCAGCGTCACCTCGACGCGCGCGCGCCGCTCGCCGCTCAGCAGCAGATACAGCGCCGCCTTCACCGCCGCCGTCGCGCAGCTGCCGGTGGTGCGCCCGCGCCGCAAGCCGTTCATGGCCGGCAGCGTCAGGTCGCACTCGGCGCGCTCCAGCTCAAGCTCGGGCATCGCGGGCATCTTGGGCCAGCTCGGCCAGCTGGTTGAGGGCGTCGATCATCAAGCCGTTGACCACGCTGGCCGCCCACGGCGAGCCGCCGCGCGTGCCGCTGTTGGTGATGCGCGGCACTTGCAGGCAGCGCCGCAGCTCGTCCTTGGTCTCGCGCGTGCCGACGAAGCCGACCGGCAGGCCGATCACCAACTGCGGACGCCAGCCGTGCTCGCGGATCAGGCGCGCCGCCTCGGCGATGGCGGTCGGCGCGTCGCCGATCGCCAGCACCACGTCGTTGCCGAATTTTTCCCAGCCGCGCCGCACCCCGGCCGCCGAGCGCGTGATGCCGTGCGCCTGCGCCATCAGGTGGGTCTCGTTGTCGTGCACGCCGCACCAGGTGTCGACGCCGAGCTGTTCGAGCAGCTGGCGTTTCAGGCCGGTCTGCACCATCGTCACGTCGGTGATGACGCGCTTGCAGCGCAGGATGGCGCGGATGCCGCTCTCGATGGCGCCGGCCGAAAAATACATGTCGTCGACCGCGCCGAAGTCGCCGCTGGTGTGCACCAGCCGTTGCAGCACCGTCAGGTGCGACGCCGGGAAGCCCGACCAGTCGCGCCCGGCGGCGATGATGCGGAAGCTCTCCGCCTCGATCGGATGCGGCTCGTAGGGAGTGAATGCGGGCGCCGAGGGCGCAGCTTCGGCGGCGGCGCGCTCCTGCTCCAGCAGGCCGCGCACGGCCAGGTGGTGGGCGCGTTGCGGCTCGCCGACCTGCTCCTCGAAGCCGACGATCTGGACCCGGTATTTGCACAGCGAGCAGTTCATGTCGGCCCGGCCGGCGACCGCCTCGCGGGCGCGCTCGATCAGCACGTCGGCCACGCCTTCGTGCGCGCCGAGGTAGTCCGCCTTCAGCACCTCGATGCCCGGCTCGCGCTCCCGCAAATCGTCGGCGGCGGCGTAGATGCGCTTGACCAGCACGCCGTCGAACAGGAAGTACGGCAGTACCAGCATGCGCTTGAAACCGAGCCGCGCGGCGGCGCGCAGGCCGTCGGCCACCAGCGGGTTGGCGGTGCCGGAATAACAGACGTAGGCCGCGCCGAAGCCCATGCCCTCCTCCAGCATGCGCGCCAGCTTGGCCACCTCGCCGTTGGCGTCCGGGTCGAGCGTGCCGCGCCCGACCAGCACCAGGCAGGTGTCGGCACGCCGCACCGTCTCCGGCGAGCTCGCCTCGGCGGCGACGATGCGCCGCTGCGCCACTTGCAGCAGCAGCGGGTGCGGAGACATCGGCGCGCCGAAGTGGAATTCGACGTCGGGATAGTCGCGCGCCAATGCCAGCACCTCGGCCGGCATGTCGTTCTTGGCGTGGCGCGCCGCCAGCAGCACGCCCGGCACCAGCGCGATGCGGCGCGCGCCGGCGGCGACGTTGGCCGCCACCGCCTCGGCGATGGTCGGGCTGGAAAACTCCAGGTAGCCGTGGCTGACCACCTCATTCGGCGCGCGGGCGCGGATCAACTCGACCAATGCCTCGAATTCGCGCACCGAGTCGGGGTCGCGGCTGCCGTGCCCGGCCACCACGATGCCAAGGAGTCGGTCGGACTGAGGCGCCGTCATGGCGCCGGCTCGATCTGGCTGGCCATCGGCGCGAGCGTGCGGATCAGCATGATGCTCATGTCGGAGCATTTATGCAGCGCGCACTCGGCCAGCGTGCCGTGCCACTCGGCGTCGCCGCGGGTCAGGTTCTCCCACACCTCGACCGGATGGCCGGGCGGGATGCCCTGCTCGATCAGGTGGGCGGCGATGTGCCACGGCATGAACGAGCGCGCCTCGTCCCACGGGCAGGGAATCACGATGGCGTTGCGCTGGTCCTGCAGCACATGGACCAGGTGGCGCTTGAACGGCGCCAGGTCGCCGCGCCGGTGGAAGGTGATGAAGGTGGTTTCGTCGAAGCAGACCTTGGCGCGCGAGGCCAGGATCTGGGCCGAGGAGATGCCCGGCAGCGATTCGACCGGATGGCCGCAGGCGCGCTCGACGCGCTCCAGATATTGAAAGCCACTGAAGTGGATGTCGCCCATGAACACCACCACGCAGCGCTTGCCGGCGTGGTGCAAGGCGGCCGTCTCGTCGAGCTTGTCGACCTGGTCGCGGTAGCCCATCGTGATCACCTGCGCCGCCGGCGGGATGATCGCGCGCACCACGTTCAGGACCGCCTCGAAGCCGGCCACCACGTCGGCGTCGCGGATCAACTGCGCGCCGCGCTGGGTCAGGTAGCCGATGTCGCCCGGGCCGGCGCCGATACATACGATCATGCGATTCACTCCTCGATTGATGCCGCGTCCGGACGCGAAATCGCGGGCCGAAAGATGCAAAATAATTAATATCGAAGAGGGAGACGGAAGATGGATGCGCGCGGCCGGCCACCTGGATCGCCCTCCGCGATGCAAACGTGATTACTCGGCTTTTGGCTGGTTTCCGGGCTGTCGAGTGGAAATGACTTCCTGAGTCCGCGCCTTCCCATGCTGGACAGTGCGGTTGCACTACCCGAGGCACAGTGGCGTCGTGCGGACTCTTTGACTCGATTACCGTTGCGGGGGCAGCGTCGGCTTGGTTTTTCCAGTGGAAAAACGCACCGACTTCCCATTTAAATTCGCAAACGACTGTTTGCGATTACCAAAAGCAATACTTGGCCGGCAGTATAGTGGTTGCCAAAAATAATTACAAGACTGGCAAATATGCGCGGCGCGATGGCGGAGGCGCGTCCGAGTCCGTGTCGGAAAACAGGAACTTGGGAGGGATCGGCGGATCAAATTCATCTATAAGGGCGGTCAATTGCACGAAAGGATCAATGGTGGAGCATCCCCTGACATCGTCCCCCTCGCGCCCCGAGGCGGGCGAGTTGTTTCGGCTGATGGCCGAGGGCGTGCACGGCTGCGCGGTGTTGCTGATGGACGCCGGCGGCGTCATCACGGCGTGGAACAAGGCCGCCGAGGAAATGAAGGGCTACGCGCCGGCGGAGGCCATCGGCCAACATTTGTCGCTGCTCTACACCGAGGAGGACCGGGCGCGCGACTGGCCGCGGCACAACCTGGAGGCGGCGGCCGAGCGCGGCACCTACAGCGAGGAGGCCTGGCGCCGGCGCAAGGACGGCAGCCGGTTCTGGGCCCACATCGCGCTGACCGTCCTGCGTGGCGATGCGGGCGAGTTACTCGGCTTTTCCAAGATCACGCTCGACCTGACCAGGCACAAGGAGCTGGCGGAGCACCAGAAGGAGAAAAATCAGATCGACCTGGTGCTGCGCGCGGCCGAAGCGGGCACCTGGAGCTGGAACGTGGCGGTCGACCGGGTCGAGGTGTCGCGCCATTTCTTCGAGCTGCTCGGCTATGCCGACAGCGAAGTGCTGCTGTCGTTCGAGCGGTGGCTCGACTTGGTCCACCCGGACGAGCGCGCGGCGCTGCGCACGCAATTGCACGAGGCGCGCGCGGGCCGTCCCGATTCGATGCTGGAGACCCAGCTGCGCCTGCTGCGCCGGGACGGCCGCGCCCTCTGGGTGTTCATGCGCGCCACCTGGCACGCCGCGCCCGACAACCAAGTGCTCGGCGGCGTGTGCGTCGGCATCGACAGCATCAAGCTCGCCGAGCAGGAACAGGAGCGGCTGCTGCGCCAGCTGCGCGACGAGCGCGCCCGCTTCGCCAACATCCTCGACCAGATGCCGTCCGGCGTGATGCTGGCCGAGGCGCCGTCGGGCAAGCTGGGCTACCAGAACCGCGCCGCCGACCTCCTGCTCGGACGCGGCAGCGGCGGCATCGACAGCTACCGCGACTACGCCGGCTACCAATTCAGCGACCTCGACGGCCGTCCCATCGCGCCGGACGAGCTGCCGCTGGCGCGCGCCCTGCTGCGCCAGCAGACCGTCGACACCGAGGAACTGGTCTACACGCGGCCCGACGGCACCCGCACCCACTACGCGGTGACCACCGCCCCCGTCGTCGACGCCGACGGCGTGGCGCGCGTGGCGGTGGCGGTGCTGCACGACGTCACCTCGATTAAAACGGCGCAGCTCCAGGCCGCCGCCGAAAAGGAACGCGTCCAGGTGACGCTGGCGGCGATCACCGACGGCGTCGTCACCACCGACCGGCTCGGCGTGGTCACCTCGGTCAATCCGGCCGCCGAGCGGCTGCTCGGCACCAGCGAGGCGCAGGCGCGCGGGCGGCCCTTCGGCGAAGTGCTGCAACTGGTCGACGGCCACGCCAAGGCGGTGCTCGATGCGATCGAGCGCTGCCTGGCCGGGCGGCGCGCCGAATCGGGCCTGGCGCCGGTCGCCCTGCGCGGGCGCGACGGGCAACGCTACCTGGTCGAAAACGCGGTCGCGCCGGTGCGGCAGGCCGACGG
>JACMLV010000382.1 GCA_014379395.1 Burkholderiaceae bacterium | reverse complement strand
GGCGGCGCGCTCGGCGGCTTGCCCGGCATTACCATTTTTTACTTCCGATGAGCGGGTAGACGTAGGTCTGGCCGCCCATGGCGCGCACCAGGCCGAGCACGCCGAAGAAGATCAGCACCGCGTGGCAGCAAACGAAATACAAGATCAACACCATCCAGGTATAGGGCGAGGCGAAGCCGCCCAGTAGCACGATCAACACCGTCACGACCGCCAGCAGGAACCCGGCCCACAGGCTGCCGACGATGGTTTGGCGCAGATGGCAGCGCACCAGCGGGGAGCCGCGGCCGCGATACCGGTGCGCCAGCCACAGCAGCACGAGGAAGGCCACGCCGGGCACCAGCATCAGATTGACCAGGTACAGCACCTCGGCCGCGACCGCGTCGGGCGCGTCGGGCGCGTCCTCGCCGGCCGCGGCCGATTTTTCCGGTGCCCGCCCCTGTTCGGCGTTCATTTTCCGAACCCGGCCTTGATCACTTCGAGCAGGGCGGCGGCGGTGTCGGGATCGTCGGTGAGCGGCTCGACCATCGCCGCCCGGCACGCCATCACCGGATCGCAGCCGGCCTGGATCAGGCTGGCCGCGTACACCAGCAGGCGGGTCGAAGCCGCCTCTTCGAGGTCGTGGTGCTTCATCTTGCGCAGCCCGTTGGCCTGGTTCACCAGGCGCGTCGCCATGGCCGCGTCGACGCCGCTTTCGGCGACCAGGATGCGCTGCTCGAGCTCGGCCGGCGGATAGTCGAACTGGATCGCGATGAAACGCTGCCGGGTCGACGGTTTCAGGTTCTTCAGCAGGTTCTGGTAGCCGGGGTTGTACGACACCACCAGCATGAATTCGTCGGGCGCCCGCAGCTCCTCGCCGGTGCGCTCGATCGGCAGGATGCGCCGGTCGTCGGTGAGCGGGTGCAGCACCACGGTGGTGTCCTTGCGCGCCTCGACGATCTCATCGAGGTAGCAGATGGCGCCCTGGCGCACCGCGCGCGTCAGCGGGCCGTCGGTCCAGACGGTCTGGCCGTCGCCGATCAGGTGGCGCCCGACCAGGTCGGCCGCGGTCAGGTCGTCGTGGCAGGCGACGGTGATCAGGGGCCGCGCCAGGCGCGCCGCCATGTGGGCCACGAAGCGCGTCTTGCCGCAGCCGGTCGGGCCTTTGATCAGCAACGGCAGGCGATGGTTGAACGCGTATTCGAACAGCGCGCATTCGTTGCCGACGGGCTGGTAGAACGGGATCTCTTGCTTGGCAAGATAAGTCTGGGCCGATACATCGTTCATCGTATTTCTCCGTCAGTTTGCGGGGTAGGACAGGGTGAAGCTATAGCCGATGATGCCAACGACCAGCGCCAGCCAGCCGAGCGCGAGCGCGCGCCACGGGCCGCGCACGCCTTGCAGGCCCATGAAGCGGTCGACCACGATGCGGCCCTTGAGGAAGATGATCGCGAGCACCGGCCAGATCAGCGAGCGTCCGCCGAGGTCGTTCTCGGCCAGGGCGAAGGTGACGGCCGTCAGGCCGAGCAGGGCCAGCCAGTTGACGGTGGCGGCGCGGGTGGAAAGCATCGGTGGCTCCTTAATGCAGCACGTAAATCAGGGGGAACAGCACGATCCAGACCAGGTCGACCATGTGCCAGTAGGCGGCGCCGGTTTCGACTCCGGAGCAGTCCGTCGCGCTGTAGCCGCCGCGCCATGCCTTGAGGGCGATCGCGCCGAG
The DNA here is from genome assembly GCA_014379395.1 of Burkholderiaceae bacterium. GTDB lineage: Bacteria > Pseudomonadota > Gammaproteobacteria > Burkholderiales > Burkholderiaceae_D > Janthinobacterium. The sequence goes on along the minus strand of JACMLV010000382.1, from coordinate 19,373 downwards.
GATGACCATGCCGAGGATCACGTGCATGAAGTGGAAAAAGGTCAGGAACAAGTAGAACATGTAGAACGAGTTGGTCGACATGTTGATGCCGGCATCCAGCTTGGCGGCGAATTCAAACAGCTTGAGGATCGTGAAAAACACGCCGGTGACGATGCCGGCCACCAGCCATTGCGCGCAGGCCCGGTTGGCGCCGCGTTCGATCGCGCCGACGGCGCGCACCACGAAATAGCTGCCGGTGATCAGTAAGACGGTATTGATCAATCCGCTGACCCGGTCCAGCCCCAGTTGCGACGCGTCGAATTCGGCGGCGTGCTGGGCGCGGGTGAAGGCGTAGGCGGAAAAAAGAATGCCGAACACCAGCAGTTCGGCAAGGATGAAGCACCAGATCGCCAGATCGCCGCGCAGCGCGTGCGCGTCGTTGCTAACCGCCGGTCCGGCGAGGGGTAGGGAAGAATCCATGATTTACACCATGCGCCCGGACGGGTCCGGGCGCAAAAACACTCACTTGCTAATTACTTGCTAAACACGGTGACGTGTTCGCCTTTGCTGAAGAAGCTGCCGATGTAGAGCCCCAGGCCGATCAGGAACACCACACCGGAACCCAGACGCAGCCAGTAGAAAATCATCAGCTGGTCCTGGGTCGCCATGAACGACATCGGCGAGGTGGCGATACGCTGCAGCCACACCTGCAAGATGCCGGCGGCGGTCAGGAACAGGGTGATGAACACCATCGACACCGTCATCAGCCAGAACGCCCACATTTCCAGCACTTGCGAACGCTCGCTGTTGGCGATGCGGCCACGCATGAGCGGCATCGCATAGCTGATCATGGTCATCACCACCATCGCATAGGCGCCGTAGAACGCCATGTGACCGTGGGCGGCGGTGATCTGCGAGCCGTGGGTGTAATAGTTGACCGGAGCCAGGGTGTGCAGGAAGCCCCACACGCCGGCGCCCAGGAACGCCATCACGCCGGTGCCAAGCGCCCACAACACGGCGGCCTTGTTCGGATGGTCGCGGCGGCGACGATTGACCATGTTGAACGCGAACACCGTCATCATGAAAAATGGAATCGGTTCCATGGCCGAGAAGATGCTGCCCCACCACTGCCAGTATTCCGGCGCGCCGATCCAGTAGTAATGGTGGCCGGTGCCCAGGATGCCCGATATCAGCGACATGGCGATAATCACATACAACCATTTTTCGATCACTTCGCGGTCGACGCCGGTCACCTTGACCAGCACGAAGGCGAGCATGGCGCCGAGGATCAGTTCCCACACGCCTTCAACCCACAGATGCACCACCCACCACCAGTAGAACTTGTCCTTGACCAGATTGCTCGGGTTGTAGAACGAGAACAGGAAGAAGATCGCCAGACCCCACAGGCCGGCCAGCATGACCAGGCTGATGCTGGTCTTGCGGCCCTTGAGCACGGTCATCGAGATATTGAACAGGAACACCAGCGCGACGATCACGATCCCGACCTTGGTCGGCAAGGGTTGCTCGAGGAATTCGCGGCCCATGGTCTCCAACAGGTCGTTGCCGGTCCAATGGGCCAGCGACGCGTACGGCACCGCCAGGTAGGCGACGATGGTCAAGGCGCCCGCCACCAGGAACACCCAGAACATCAGGATCGCCAGTTTCGGACTGAACAGTTCGCGCTCGGATTCCTCGGGAATCAGGTAGTAGGCCGCGCCCATGAAGCCGAACAACAGCCAGACGATCAGCAGATTGGTGTGCACCATCCGCGCCACGTTGAATGGAATCGCCGGGAACAGGAAGTCACCGATGATGTATTGCAAGCCCATGATCAGGCCAAACAGTATCTGCCCTAGAAAGAGGCCGATTGCCGCGATGAAATAGGGCTTCGCGACAGCCTGTGATTTGTATTGCATAAAATTTCTCTCCGCTGAATATGGATAAAGAGTCGCTTAACCTTCGATGTTCGGTGGCCAGTTTTTGGTATCGATTTCCGACGAATACTTCAAGAACTGAACCAGGTCTTCGAGCTCGCCATCCTTCAGATGGAACTGCGGCATCTGGCGCCGGCCCGGGGTGCCGGTTGGCTGCGACTGAATCCAGGCCTTGATGAATTCCGGCCCGCGGCGCTTGTAGACGTTGCCCAGTTCAGGCGCGAAATACGCCCCTTCGCCGAGCAGGGTGTGGCAGCCGATGCAGTTGCGCGTTTCCCAGATCTTCTTGCCGCGCACCACCGATTCGGTGAGGTTGGCGCTGTTGTCCTGCTTCGGCAGGGTGGACATGGTGTCGAACGTGAGCGCGACAAATAGTAGAAAGAAAAAAACCGAACCGCCATAGAAAATGTTTCTGGCGGTTGACTTTGTGAACGTTGAGCTCATATCAAATTAACCCCTTTTTATGAGAATTATCAAAACCAGGTTCCAGCGTAGCATGCGCTGGAGACACATTTTTCACGCTACCCGACAATTCCGGTATGGCTTTCGAAATCCTTGACCTGAGTCAAACAACTATAATAAATACTTCTTACGGTCCGCATTTCGCAACGCCTCCTCATGGGGAAAAGGCAAACCGGATCCGGATGCGAAGCAAAGGCGGGGCGGCGCAGAACATGACTAAATTGCCAATTCCAAGCCGGTTTTTTCAGTGAAAAAACGCGCGTCGAGGCGTGATGCGGTGAAACAGGACTGCGGAAGGGGGAACGGCGGGGACGGGGCGAACGGGGTTGACTGCATTGCTCGATTCAGCCAGCCGCGCCGGCTGAATCGATCGGATCGGCGCGCGGGCCGGTCAGGGCCAGCGCGTCGCGTATTGCGCGCGGGCCAGCCGTTCTTCCTTGGTGAATTTCGGTTTCACCAGCAGCACGAAGGCGCGCAGCAAGCCCACCAGGATCGGCTTGAACAGCAGCAGCAGCGCGCAGCCGACGGCCGACATGAGCACCAGGCGGATCGCGCCCGGCAGGGAAAGGTTCAGCACGAAAGCGAGCGCGGCGTGGACAATGGAGATGATGGTGGACATGAGTTTGCGTGCAATATAGAATCGAGCCGATACTATAGTGCAGTGCAACATATAGATCTAATTGCGTTTCCTGATACCAATCATACGAAATCTGAATGGAATTCCCTGCCGCCGGCAAACAAGGCTTGGCGGCATGCAATAAATTAACCTTATCCTGGGGCTGTCCATGAGCTTTCTGACGCTCGATCTGAACCTGTTGCGCGTGTTCGACGCCGTGATGACAGAACAAAACCTGACCCGCGCCGCCGGCCATCTGGCGATGACGCAGCCGGCCGTGTCGAACGCCATCAAGCGCCTGCGCGAAAGCCTGGGCGACGAATTGCTGATCCGCACCGCCTACGGCGTCAAGCCGACCCCGCGCGCGGAAAACCTGTGGCCGGCGGTGCGCGCCGCGCTGGCCAGCCTGGAGGCGGCGGTCACGCCGGAAACCTTCGACGTGTCCAAAACCCACGCCACGTTCCGCATGGCGATGGCCGACGCCACCGCCGCGTTCTGGCTGCCGTCGCTGATGCGCTCGATCGAAAGCGAGGCGCCCGGCGTCAACGTGCGCATGGTGCCCCTGACCACGCGCGAGCCGCGGCCGATGCTGCTGCGCGGCGACATCGACCTGGCGGTCGGCTTCTTCCCCGGCGTGGCGGCGCAATTGTCGAGCGAAACCGGTTCGCCGATCCGCCACGAGCGCCTGTATTCCGGCCATTACGTGTGCGTGATGCGGCGCCAGCATCCGCTCGCCCACGCCGATCTGACGCTCGACAACTACTGCGCGGCGAATCATCTGCTGGTGAGTTTTTCCGGTCGCGCCCATGGCCTGGTCGACGAGGCGCTGGCGCAGATCCAGCGCGAACGGCGGATCCTGCTGACGGTCAATCAATTCTTCACCGCCGGCCGGGTGGTCGCCAACTCCGACCTGATCACCGTGCTGCCGCGCCACCTGATCGCCTCGACCGGCATGACCGAGGCGCTGGTGTACAAGGAATTGCCGTTCAGTTTACCGGCCGTCCACCTCGACATGCTGTGGCACGAGCGCGACGCGCGCAGCCCGGCCCACAAGTGGCTGCGCCAGCACCTCGAAGCGATGAACACCACCACGCCGCCGCTGCGCTACGCCTCCGGCAACTCGGTGTGACAGACCGGCGCAGGTTCCGGCGATAAAGGTTCCGGCAATAAAAAAAGCAGCGTGTCCGCTGCTTTTTTTACTTTTCAGTCCGCTTCAGGTGTTGCTGCTGGAACGATAGCCGACCCGGAAGCCGCCCCAGTGCTTGCCGTCGACGTAGATCGGGGCCGACAAATCGTGCATCACCTCGCCCGTGTCGCGCTTGTAGGTCTGCAGCAGGAAGGCCTTGGTGTTGGAGCCGCAACGCGAGCCGGTGCGGTCGTTGAAGATGCGCTTGGTGCGGTTGTTGACGATGTCGACCGCGTAGTCGCCCGTCAGCGGTTGCGAAAATTTCTTGTTATGCGTCGGGAAATAGCCGTTGTCGTCGACCGCGCCGGCATACGCCAGGTTCGGCATCGCCACCAGCAAGCCCTCCTGCAGATCCGGCAAGACGCGGTCGGTGAAGGCGTCGAACTTGGTCGAATGCTTGGGCGGATTGGTGTTGCGGATCGGCGTGTACTGGCGGTCGAACAAGGCCTCGCGCGTGATCCGGCCCGAGGCGATCGCCGCCTCGAACAGGCGGCCCACTTCGCGCGCCGCGGTTTGCGCCGCGTGGCGGATCTCGTCGTGCGGCGTCTCGATGGCCGATTCGCCCAGCGCGCCGGCGATCACCTCGGCCCGCTCGGCCAGCGCCATCGCCGAACCGGTCGCGCGCGGCAATTCGGTATTGGTCGAGAGCATGCTGTCGCGGATTTTCGTGATCGCCTCGGCGATCACCTGCGTGGTGACGACGTGCTCGCGCGAGGCGCGCGCGATCTGGCCGATCTCGTCTTCCGAAACGGCCGACGAACGCTCGATATTGCTCAGGAAGCCATGCACACTCTCGACGTTGAGGGTCGCTTGCGTGACGACGTCGGCCAGCGACGTCATGCCGACCGAGGCTTTTTCGGCCTGCTCGTTAATTTCGCGCACCATCAACGTGATCTCGTCGCTGGCCTCCTTGGTGCGCATCGCCAGTTGCCGCACTTCGCCGGCGACGACCGCGAAGCCGCGGCCGTGTTCGCCGGCCCGGGCCGCTTCGATGGCGGCGTTCAGCGCCAGCAGATTGGTGCGCGCGGAAATCTCGGTGATCGCATCGGTGAAGCCGTAAATGCGGCGCGATTTGTCCTGCAGGTTCGCCATCATGGCGGCGGCCGACTGGGCGTCGTTCTTGGCGCTGCTGATGCGCTGCAATCCCAGATCGACTTCGACGCGCCCGGCGGCGCTCTCGTGGCGCACTTCGCCCGCCACCTTGGCCGCCCGTTCCGCGTTGGCGGCGATTTTTTCGGTGTTGCGGGCGTTCTGTTCGGAGCTGTCGACGATGTCGCTGGCGGTTTTGACGTCCTGTTCGACCTTCTTTTTGACCGAATCGACGAAGTAAGAGGTTTCCGCCGCGCCGATCATGATGTCGTCGATCGCATGGCCGACGGCGTCGGCAAAGATACGCAAGCCACCGTCATCGCTTTGCCGCAGGGCCAGCCAGGCGATCAGGAAACCGCTTACCGCGGCCAGCGCCGCGCCGACATACGGACCGATGTCGCCCACGATCAATCCCAGCAAATACACCAACGCGCAGGCAAGCGCGATCGCAACCAACGCCGATAAGATGAATCGGACCATCTTGTGCTGCAAATACTTCATTTGTCCCCCGCAAATCCTTAATGCCTGTCTCCCGGCGCTTGGCGCGCGGCGGCACTACCTTACAGTTAAGTGGAACGCAACCCAGCGTTCCATACTCGCACCGACGTCTGCGCGTCTTGGCGTTTTAAGGGCTATCAATCTGGCGTAGACGTCACAGTACAGCATTTTGACAGCGATCTCAAATAGTATTTCCTCAATGCAATTAGTTATTTCCGAATAGCCAATTTGCTGAAATTATTAATTTTTATCTCTGATCCCTTTTCCAATTCGTCCCGGAAATCGGTTTTTCCTACATGGTGGATGCGCCCTTTTGACCGGCCCACGCGGCTGGCCAAAATTCGCCTTACAATCGGATCGTCTTCCCGCGCCCCGCGCCTCGTCCGGGAGTAAGCCATGCCGCATTCCAGCTCGTTTGCCGCTACGCCATTTTCGGCTTTGCAAGCCGAGATCGCGTCCGATGTGTCTCCTCTGCGCAAAGCGATCTCCGCCGCAGCGCTGCGCGACGAAACAAACACCGTGCGCGCCCTGCTAGCGCAGACCGCCCCGGACAGTGACATCCGCAAAAACGAAATCCGCCGGCTGGCCCGGCAACTGGTGAGCGAAGTGCGCGACAAGCGCAGCCGCGCCTCCGGCGTCGACGCCTTGATGCACGAGTTTTCCCTGTCATCGGAAGAAGGCGTCGCCTTGATGTGCCTGGCCGAAGCGTTGCTGCGCATCCCCGACCAAGCCACCGCCGACCGCCTGATCGCCGATAAAATCGGCCATGGCGACTGGCGCCGCCACCTCGGCGAATCGCCCTCGCTGTTCGTCAACGCCGCCACCTGGGGTTTGCTCATCACCGGCAAAATGCTGGCCCCGCACACCGAAAGCGGACTCGGCTCGGCGTTGTCGCGCCTGATCGCGCGCGGCGGCGAGCCATTGATCCGCAAGGGCGTCGATCTGGCCATGCGCATGCTCGGCCAGCAATTCGTGGCCGGGCGCGGCATCGCCGAAGCGCTCGCAAACAGCCAATCCAGTGCGGCGCGCGGCTATCGGCATTCATACGACATGCTGGGCGAGGCGGCGCTGACGACGGCCGACGCCGACCGCTATTACGCCGCGTATGAAAACGCGTTGCACGCCATCGGCCAAGCATCAAATGGCCGCGGAGTGCGGCTCGGCCCCGGCATATCAATCAAATTGTCGGCGCTGCATCCGCGTTATTGCCGGGCCCAGCGCGCGCGCGTGATGCAACAGTTATTGCCACGACTGAGCGCGCTGGCCGCGCTGGCGAACCACTACGATATCGGCCTCAACATCGACGCGGAAGAAACCGATCGCCTCGAATTGTCGCTCGACTTGTTGGAGGCGCTCGCCTTCGATCCAGCGCTGGACGGTTTCGACGGCATCGGTTTCGTCGTGCAGGCATATCAAAAGCGCGCCCCGTTCGTCGTCGATTATCTAATCGACCTGGCGCGCCGGAGCGGCCACCGGCTAATGGTGCGATTGGTGAAAGGGGCGTATTGGGACACCGAAATCAAACGCGCCCAAGTCAACGGCTTGAGCGCCTATCCGGTCTATACGCGCAAGGCGTACACCGACGTCTGCTATCTGGTTTGCGCGCGAAAACTGCTCTACGCGAGCGATTGCATCTATCCGCAATTCGCCACCCATAACGCGCAAACCTTGTCCGTCATTTATACCTGGGCCAAAGCCGCCGATATCGAGGATTACGAATTCCAGTGCCTGCACGGCATGGGCGAAACCTTATACGACCAGGTCGTCGGCGACGATACACTCAAGCGGCCGTGCCGCATCTACGCGCCGGTCGGTTCGCACCACACCTTGCTCGCTTATCTGGTGCGGCGCCTGCTTGAAAATGGCGCCAACGCATCGTTCGTGCACCAGATTATCGACCAACATATCGACACCGAAACGCTGATCGCCGATCCATTCGAAATCGCCAGAAACTTCGATTGCGCGCCGCATCCGGCGATCGCCTTGCCCTCCGATTTGTTCAAAAGCGAGCGCAAAAATTCATCCGGACTGGACTTCGGCAACGACGATGCGCTGCGCGAAATGGCTGCGGCGATTGCGGCGTCCGAAATAAACGCCTTGCGCAAGGCGCCTTTGCTTGACGGCCCGCTCAGTTGCGATGGCGGCATGCGCCGGATCAGCAATCCGGCCAATCATGGCGATGTGGTCGGCGCAATCGTCGAAGCCTCGCCGGCCGATTTGGACAACGCGCTGGCCAGCGCCGAACTCCACGCGATCGATTGGCAAATCACCGAACCGGTATTGCGCGCCGCCGCCCTGGAGCGCGCCGCCGATTTGTTTGAGACGCATCGTTATGAATTAATGGGACTGGCGGTGCGCGAAGCCGGCAAATCGCTGCCGAACGCGCTGGGCGAAGTGCGCGAAGCGGTCGATTTCCTGCGCTATTACGCGGCCCGTATTCGCGCCTTGCCAAACTTGCTCGCCCTCGGCCCGGTCGCCTGCATCAGTCCCTGGAATTTTCCACTCGCCATTTTCACCGGCCAAGTCGCCGCCGCGCTGGCCGCCGGCAACGTGGTGCTGGCCAAACCGGCCGAACAAACGCCCTTGATCGCTTGGCGCGCCGTCGAATTGCTGCACCAGGCCGGCATTCCGCGCGCCGCGCTGCAATTGCTGCCCGGCGATGGAGGAACGGTCGGCGCCGCCCTGTGTCGCGATGCGCGCGTCAAAGGCGTGATTTTCACCGGATCGACCGACGTGGCGCGGCAAATCCAGCGCACCCTGGTCAGACGGGAAATCGACGAACAATGCGAGCTCGTACTCATCGCCGAAACCGGCGGCCAGAATGCCTTGATCGCCGACTCTTCCGCGCTGCCGGAACAACTGGTGCAAGACGTATTGGCATCCGCTTTCGAGAGCGCGGGCCAACGTTGTTCGGCGCTGCGCGTACTTTTCCTGCAGGAGGAAATCGCCGATAAAACGCTGACCATGCTGAAGGGCGCGATGCGGGAACTATGCGTCGGCAATCCGGATCGCCTGTCCACCGATATCGGCCCGGTGATCGACGCCGAAGCGCGCGACAAATTGCTCGATCATATCGAGCGAATGAAGGCGCGCGCGATCAGCCACTTTTCGTTGAATGTGGATGAAAGAAATGGCACCTTTATCGCGCCGACCTTGTTTGAAATCGCTTCGATGGCAGAACTCCCGAACGAGGTTTTCGGCCCGGTTTTGCATGTGATTAGATACCGCGCCGAACAGCTCGAACAGGTGATCGGGCAAATCAACGCCAGCGGCTATGGACTGACGTTCGGCGTGCATTCACGCATCGACGCGACGATCGATTTCGTCGTTCAACGCATCCATGCCGGCAATATCTACGTCAACCGCAACATCATCGGCGCGGTGGTCGGCGTCCAGCCCTTTGGCGGCGAAGGATTATCGGGCACCGGCCCGAAAGCGGGCGGTCCGCTGTACCTGACACGCTTGCTGCGCGACGCGCCCCAGCCGGCGCAGCGGCAATGCCCGACGCTGCCGGCGCTCAAGGCCCTCGCGAAATGGGCCAGCGCGCATGGCCATGCGCGCGTGGCCGCTTTGGCCGACCAATACGAACACAGCACCTTGCTTGGCAATATTTTTGATTTGCCCGGCCCGACGGGCGAGCGCAACACGTTCAATTTCGCTGCCCGCGGCACCGCGCTGTGCGTCGCCCAAACCATGGGCGTGCTGCTCAACCAACTTGCGGGTGCATTAGCGACCGGGAATAGGGCGCTGGTGTTGTCGGTCGTGTTGCCGCATGGCTTGCCCGACGAAGTCAAGGCACGCATCGAGCTGGCCGACAACATCCAAGCTTGCCGTGATTTTCAAGTGGCGATGATCGAATCGGAATTGGCGCCGGAGATCAAAAATCTGCTGGCGGCGCGCGAAGGCGCTTTGGTGGCAACGCTGGGTACCACGGAAGAAGGATTGATACCGCTCTGGCGCCTGCTCGCCGAGCGCGCCGTCTGCGTCAATACGATGGCGGCTGGCGGCAATGCCAGCCTGATGACGCTCGACGCATGAGCTCGCGCACAGCGCGCAAGGTTGATCGGCAATTAGTTTTGCTTAGGCCAAGCGCAGGCACAGGCGTCTGACGACGCAAAACGCATAGCGCGAAGCGACCGTTTTCACGAAGCGCATGAAATCGATGGCGGCGCCCTCGTTCGCGTTATCCGAAATGGTCCGGATCACCGCATACGGAATGCCCATCTCAAAACACACTTGCGCCACGGCGGCGCCTTCCATCTCGACCGCCAACAAATCCGGCAGTGCGTCTTTCAACTGACCGATATGCGAAACGCTGTTGATGAATTGGTCGCCACTGCCGATCAGGCCGCGATGCACCTGGGGTTGGCCAAGTCCGAATTCGCTCGATTCTTCGACACTGACGACATTATCGAACTCGTCGTTCAGGAAACTGATCGCCGAATCGGCCAGGCTGTTGCTCAGCACCAAGTCCGATTCGAAGTGCGCCAAACCGGTCAGCGGCACCTCGAAGCGCGGAAACAGGGGACGCACATCCATATCGTGCTGAACCAGTGTTTCGGCGACAACAATATCGCCAACTCGCACCCCAATATCGGCGCTGCCGGCCACGCCAGTGAAAACAATGTGGGTAACTCCGAACTTTTCCACAAGGATAGAAGCCGTCATGGCCGCGGCGACCTTGCCCATACGCGACAGAACGCACACAGCGTCGATTCCCCACATGTTCCCTAGGGTGTAGTCCCGCATGCCATGCGAGAGCCTGGAGACGCCTTGCATGGCCTCTACGAGCCCTTCTTGTTCTTCAGAAAGCGCGCTGATCACGCCTAAGCGCATTTTTTTGTCTGGATTCATCGATTTCGATCTCTTGTTGTTGGGTTTTTCTGGCTAGCTTTGGGGGACATGTCCACCGAACTGCGCTGTATAGCTGTTTTATATAAGGGTATATATATAAAAATAGTAGTGATAGTAAACGGCCATTTTTTTGTGGATAAGTCGGTTAACGCTAGCAAAATCATCAACTTACCGCGCCGTAAACTGCTTGCACAAACATTGTATCCAGACAGGATGAGTTTGGGACAAAAAAATGGTTGTGCACAAATGTCGAGTTTTCCCACATCTCATCCTGTGGATATGCAAGCACTTATCCACAACAGCCTTCAAAAAATAGGGGGAGCGATGCTGGATGTGCAACTTCTAGTCTTCCAGGACGTTCAAGTCCTTCGGGTCAGTTTTTCAGCCTCCGACGGTTTTTCATTTTTTTTTTAGACTTTTGAACAAGCTTGCCAGCAATCCGAATTCATGTTCCCGAGTCTCGGTTCTGGCCTCGGCTTTTGGGATTTTTCAAAAATCCACAGGTTTCCAGGTCTTCTATTTGTTTACCAAAGATCTTTTATATAAAAATAGTAGTAATAGTAAACGGCGAAAATTCTGTGGATAAGTGCCTATTTTTCCACAAGATCATGGACTTAGCTGAAAAATAAAGCCTGCACAATCGCTGTATCGCTTCAGGAGCAAATCTGTATAAAATTACGTCCGTCAGATAAGTCAGGCGTTGCTCACAACTCGTCCTGTGGATATCAAGTGGCTTATCCACAGGCTCTTCAGGTACAGAACCTATCTTTTGCAGGCTTGGCTACTTGAAAGCAGGGGAAGCAGGCGTGTTGCGTGGGCTATGGCAACACAGTAGAGCCAGGACGTCTCCGTTGGAGTCCTACACCGCGATGGTGCGCGCACAGATCCCGTCGGTCGGATGCCGCCAATATCAGCTGCAGCAGCTTGTGCAGTCGAGGATGACGGTGCGTATCCGCCGGCTACGCACCCATCGCTGAACTTCATCCGCACTGGCTGACCTCTGTGCACGCTTGCAGGGATCGCGTCGATTCGTCCAGCTTTCAGTTTCCCGGAACAAAGTCTGGTAGCCATTCTTAACCCGCATCAGCACGGGCATACCGGACGTGGTTGGTCGGTGATCGCGTTTGCAAGGAGTGCAAGTGGTCTTGAGCCTCGGTTTTTCAAAAATTTCCAGCTTTCGAGGTCTTCTATTTTGTTTACAAAAGCTTGTATATAAAAATAGTAGTAATAGTAAACGGGGGAAGGTTCTGTGGATAACTACTTATTTATCAACAGGATCATGAACTTAGCTGAAAAATAAAGCCTGCACTACCGCTGTATTGCTGCTGGAGCAAATCTGTATAAAAACACGCCCATCGCATAAGTTCATCGTTGCCCACAACTCGTCCTGTGGATATCAAGTGGCTTATCCACAGACCATGAAGGCGCAAGAAGCTAGGGACTTGCAAATTTTGCTGGCCAATAGAGGAGCACGTGAACGGCGGGATGTGCCGAGAGGAGCGTTGCGGGAGATGAAGAACACGCCGTTTTGGGACGGCGTGCTCGTTTTAAAGCGAAAAAACTCTAGTGGCTGGTTCCAGCCGAGCGCGTGATTTTGTTGAAGACGTTGTATTTGCCGGAAGGTTTCTTCATCGGCAGGCGTTTCACCTCCTTCAAGGTTTGGGCGTCGTAGACCACCAGTTCGCCGTCCATTTCCCAGATGCTGACCAAGGCATATTTGCCGTCGCGCGTGAACTCGGTGTGCGCGGCGACCTTGCCCGGACTTGGTTTGAGCCGCGCCACCACTTCCAGCTTTTGCTTGTCGATGATCTGGATGACGTCGCGTTCGGTTTTGCTGTTGAATACGTCGACCCAGGCGTAAGGCGTGTTTTCATGGCTGCGCATGAAAAAGCCCGGCCCGAGCGTGTCGATTTGTTTGACCGTTTTCCAGGATTGCATGTCGACCACCGTCACCACGCCTTCCTTCAGGTTAGGCGTCGCCAGCACCGGCTTGCCCTGGTAATCCCAGGTGATGCCGGAGCCCAGGTGCGGCAGGCCCGGCAAATCGACGCTGGCAACTTTGCGTCCCAGATTGAGGTCGATGACCTGGCCGCGGCCTTCGCGCGACGAGCCGATCACATGGTTGTAGCTGGAGTCGAAAAAGAAGTCGTCCAGATAGTCGTCGAGCCGGATGCGGCGCGGCATGGTCATGCCGGCGGCCAGGTCGTCGTAACGGATTTCCCATACCTCCGGAATATCCTTGAGCGCGGCGACAAAACTCTTGCGCGGCGCGGCGTCGTAGACGGCCGACACGCGCGACGACTTGCCGTTGTCGTCCTTCACGTCGATGACGCGCAGCGGTTTCAAATCCTGCGCGTCGAGCACCACCAGCGAGTTCGGATAGTAGTTGGCCGCGATCGCGAAGCGTCCGTCGGACGAGATCGCCAGATTGCGCGTGTTGATGCCGGCGCGCACCTCGGCCACCAGTTTCAGGTTCCAGATGTCGTACTTGGCGACCCAGCCGTCGCGCGAGGCGAAATAGACATAGCGGCCGTCCGGCGAGAACTTCGGCCCGCCGTGGAGCGCATAACGGGTCGGGAAGCGGGCGATCGGTTCGAGCTTGTCCCCGTCGAGAATGGTGGCGTGATGGTCGCCCACTTCCACCACCACGAACAGGTTGAGTGGATCGGCCGTAAAAGACGGCTTGTCCGGCAGGCTGCCGGGGCGCTGGTGTTCGATGCGCGAGGCCTTGATTTGCTCGATGCCCCATTGCGGCATGTGTTCGAGCGGCGTGTAGATCAATTCCGACAACAACTTGATCTCGTCCGTCGTCAGCTTGCCGCCGAAGGCCGGCATCTGGGTCGCGATGCGTCCTTCGGTGATGGTCTTGATGGCGTCGGGCCGGCGCAGCCGCTCTAGATTGCCCGGCAGCAGGGCGGGGCCGGCGGCGCCGAGCCGGTCGGCGCCGTGACAGCTGGCGCAGTTGGCGTCGTACAGTGTTTTGAGATCCTTGTTCGCCGCTTGCGTCTGCGCGTTTGCCGTCAGCAAGAGAACCGCAGCGGCCCAGGCGTGGCTTCTCATGCGGCCCTCGCGATTTTGATGTAGGGCGTCATCTTGACTCGTTCCTGTTCGCCGCTGACGCCGATTTCCTCGTCCGACAGGTAGCAGGCCGGATCTTCCTGCCAAGGATCGCCGGTCAATTGCATCGCGCGCACGCGGGTGTTGCCGCCGCAGATGTCGAAATGCTGGCAGGCGCCGCAGCGCCCCTTGATTTGGCGCGGGCTCGCTTTCAGGCCGGCCATCAGGGAATCGGACGTGTCGACCCAGATGTCGGAGAATTTCCGGTCGCGCACATTGCCCAGGTTGTGGTTCCACCAGAACGTGTCGGGATGGACGTTGCCGAGGTTGTCGATGTTGGCCACGTTCACGCCCGACGAGTTGCCGCCCCATTGCGCCAGCTTGGCGCGCAGGTGGGCGACGCGCTCGGGGAAGCGGCGCTGCGTCCATTGCAGCAGATACACGCCGTCGGCGTCGTTGTTGCCGGTGACGAAATCCTTGTCGATGCCGCGCTCGACATAGTCCCAGCAGGTGTCGAACAGCAAGTCCATCGCCTTGCGCGTGGTTTCCAGGAAGGCGTCGTGGCCGCGGTTCTTGTTGCCGCGGCCGGCGTAATTGAGGTGCGACAGGTAGAACTTGTCGATGCCGTCGTCCTCGACCAGTTTCAGCAGCGCCGGCAAGTCGTGCGCGTTGTCTTGCGTGAGCGTGAAGCGCACGCCGACCTTGATGCCGGCGTCGTGGCACAGGCGCACGCCGGCCAGCGAGGCGTCGTAGGCGCCGACTTTGCGGCGGAACTCGTCATGCGTGTCGCGCGTGCCGTCGAGGCTGACGCCGACATAGTCGAAGCCGACCGCGGCGATCTGGCCGATATTGGAATCGTCGATCAGCGTGCCGTTGCTCGACAGGCCGACGTAAAAGCCCATGTCCTTGGCCTGGCGCGCGATGTCGTAGATGTCCGGGCGCAGCAAGGGTTCGCCGCCCGACAGGATCAGCACCGGCACGCCGAAGCCGCGCAAGTCGGCCATGGTTTCCAGCACTTCGGCGGTGCTCAGTTCGCCGGCGAAATCCTTGTCGGCCGAGATCGAATAGCAGTGCTTGCAAGTGAGGTTGCAGCGGCGGATCAGATTCCAGATCACGACCGGGCCGGGCGGATTGCGTTTCGGGCCGAGCGGCGTCGGGTTGGCGATTTCTCGCATGTATTGGCTGATGCGGAACATGATTTTTTCCTTCTCGGTAACTAGGCGTCGGGGGAGCGGCCGGCGAGGCGCATCCCGGTTTTTTTGAGAATGCGGGTGCTGTACAAAATTTCGTGGGCCTGGACGTGTTCGCCCAGCAGGGCGGCGATCTGCGCCACTTCGGCCTCGACCTGGTCGCGGCTTTTGCCGTGCACCATCGCGAACAGGTTGTAGCGCCAGTGCGGCAGGTGGCGCGGACGGCAATAGCAGTGGCTGACGAAATCCAAGGCGCCGATTTGCGCGCCGAGCTGGTCGACCAGGGCGTCGGGCACGTCCCACACGGACATGCCGTTGGCCTTGTAGCCGAGCGCGTAATGGTTGGGCACGACGCCGATGCGCCGGATCACGCCGTTTTCCTGCATCCGCAAAATGCGCTGCAGCACGTCTTCATGCTCAAGTCCTAGCTGCTCGGCGATCGCCAGATACGGGCTGGCGATCAAGGGCAGGCCGGCTTGGGTGGCGACGATGATGGCGCGGTCGGTCGCGTCGATCTGGGGCAATTTTTCGATTGGCTGGTTCATGGATTGTCCGCTCAGGCTTGCAATTTCATTTCGACGAAATATTCCCGGCTCTTGGGGAAATTGAAGACTTCGCAATCGGTTTCATGAGCGATGCGCTCGATCACCACTTGGATTTCTTCCGGCTTTTCGGTGGCCAGCACGAACCACATGTTGAGGTGGTGCTCGCGGGCATAGTTGTGCGCCACTTGCGGCATTGCGCCCAGGATCTCGGCCACCGCGTCGAAGCGTTCCGGCGGCGCGTGCAGCGCGGCCAGCGTGAAGGCGCCGCCCATGCGCTCGATCTGGAACAGCGGGCCGACGCGGGTCAGGATGCGCCGCTCCAGCAGGCTTGCCAGTCGCGCGATCAGTTCGTCCTCGCCGATGCCAAGCAGCGTCGCCGCCGCCAGATACGGCCGGCCGCACACCGGCAAATCGCCCTGCAGTTCGTTGATGATGAGTCGGTCAAGTTCGTCCATGTTCTAGCTCCGGCAAAGTGGCGTAGCGGGCGCCGCACTGTTTGAAGCGGCGCCGGCTGAATAGGATGGCGCGCGGATAGGTTTCCAGCTCGCAGGTGGTGGCCAGCGCGACGATGCGCGCTTCGACTTCGGCGCGGTCTTTTCCGTGCATCATGCAAAACAGGCTGTAAGGCCACTCCGGCAGTTGGCGCGGGCGGCGGTAGCACAGGGTTACCAGGCCGGACGCTGCGATGCGCTGGCCGACTCGCTCGACCTCGTCGTCCGGTATGTTCATCACCACCATCGCGTTGTCGGTGAAGCCCAGTTCGTGATGCCGGACGATGACGCCGAAGCGCTTGATGACGCCGGTCTCGATCCAGCGCGAGAGGGTTTTGATGGCTTTGGTTTCACCGCAGCCGAGCGCGGCGAACGGACGCTCGACCAGCGGCAAGCCGTCCTGGATCGCGCCGATCAGGGCGCGTTCATCGTCGCTCAAAGCGATAGCGGCGGGCGCGGCGCGGGTGTCGGGCGGCGCCTTTTTGGCGTCCGGCGTCAGGTTGAAGCCGAGGTCGATGTGGAATTCGCGCAGCATCGGCAGCACCAGTGGCGCGCCGCAGCCGCACGCGTTTTCGATCGCGTGAAATACCGCGTTCAGGCTGGCGGCGTCGCTCGCCGTCACCACGAACCACAGGTTGAAACGATGTTCGCGCTCGTAGTTGTGGTTTACCTCCGGCCAGGCGCTGACTTGCTTGGCGACGGCGTCGAGCCGCTCCGGCGGCACGGCCAGCGCGGCCAGCGCGCTGACGCCGACGACGTTCGGGCGGAACACCGCTCCGACCCGGCTCAGCAGGCCGTTGGTGCGCAATTCGCGCAGCGCTTCGATCACCTCGGCCTCGCTGGCGTCGAGCTGCGCGGCCAGCGCGGCGAACGGACGCGGCAGGATCGGGAAGTCGCGCTGAAAGCGGTTCAGCAGGTCGAATCGCCAGGTTCCTTGCATCGGTTCGCGGCTCATCTGGCTAAAATCCGGTGCGGGCCGCGCGGGCCGTGAAGAAGATGCCGCTCGGCGCCTGCGCCGGCAACTCGGCGCGCGGCGCGAAACTGGCGGTGTCGTAGACCATCACCCGGTTGTCGTCGCGCGCCGAGATCCAGACCTCCTCGCCGCGCGGGGTGAATTCCATGTGCAAGACCGCCTTGCCCGGTTCCAGCCGTTTCACGACCTGGCGCGATTCGACGTCGATCACCTGTACCTGCCCGTTGTCGGGGAAGGCGAAATTGACCCAGACCTGGCGCCCGTCCGGGCGCGCCATCACGAACACCGGCTGGCCGGCGACGGCGATGCGGCCCGCCTCGCGCCAGGTGTCGGTGTCGACCACCAGCACTTCGTGGCGCCCGATCGCCGGCAGGTAGGCGTAGCGCCCGGCAATGGCCCAGCCGCGCAGATGCGGCATCTTGTAGACCGGCAGTTTTTCCTGGCCCTTGCCGTAGCCGTCGAGGATGCGGCGCACGCCCTGCTCCGGATGCCACAGGTCGAGCATCGCCATGCCGTCCTCGCCGAACAGTCCGGCCAGGTAATAACGGCCGTTGGGCGTGATCAGGCCGTCGTAGGGTTCGCGCCCGATGTTGCGGAATTTGTCGATGCGCGGCGCGCGCGGATCGCTGAAGTCGCCGACCCAGATTTCGCCGCCGTCGAACAGGCTCCAGACGAAGCGGTTGCCGGGCGCGTCGGCCAGCCCGACCACTTTCGAGCGCAGGCCGGCGTTGCCGTATTCGGCCGGCACGTCGGCCAGCAATTCGAGCGTGTCGGCGGCGAACACCTTGACGCCGCCGGGCGCGTAGTTTTGCGCGGCGACCAGCTTGCCGTCCTGCGAGATGGCGCCGCCGATGCTGTTGCCGGCCTGGACGATGCGGCGCTCGATGGTCGCGCTCAGCAGGTCGACCTTGGACAGGCCGCCGTCGCGCCCGAACACGTAGGCGTAGCGGCCGTCGCGCGCGTAGACCACCGAGGCGTGCGACAAGTCGCCCAGCCCGGCCACCGCGCCGATGGCGGCATGGCGCGAGGTGTCGACGATTTGCACGCTGCCGGCGGCGCGTTCGATGATGACGCCGAGGTCGCCGGTGCCGCGCAGGGTTGGGCCGGTGCAACCGGCCAGCAGCGCCGCGGCGAGGGTGGCGGCGAGGGCTTTGAGGAGGCCTTTAGCGTTCATGCGGGAAACCTTTCTTTAAATTGGCGACGATCCAGTCGGCTTCCGCTTCATTGAGGAAACGCCGCCAAGGCGGCATGGCGCTGCCGGGACGACCGTGCAAGATGGTCGCCGCGAGGGACTCGGATGGCTTGCCGGCCAGCGTGGCCGGCAGCAGCGCGGGGCCGAGGCCGCCTTGCAGCGTCAGGCCGTGGCAGGAGCCGCAATCCTGGCGCACCAGCCGCACCAGTTCGGCCTGCCGCGGCTGATCGATGACGGGGGCCGGCTCGGCCAATGCCGGCGCCGCCAGGCAGCAGGCGGCGAACAGCGGCGCGATTTGGCGCCGGAAATACGTCCTCGGATTCACGTTGGGCTTTCTTGGCGAGGATGAAATTATTGGGGTTTTGCAGGCGGTCAATTCGGGTCTTGTCGAGTCTCAATACACGCTTCCAGAATGCAGTAGTCCAATCTTAATTTCCTTGATTGCAGTCAATGATTTTCAGGGTGCGGCGGGATAAATTGAAATGTACAAAACATTCCAAAGGCAAAGAGAAAACCATGAGCGGCATACCGTCATTTCTGCTTGACTTGCCTAAGGCAAAAACCGTTTCCGGCGTCGGCGTCGTGTATCTGGTGGGCGCCGGTCCGGGCGATCCTGAATTACTCACTTTGCGCGCCGCGAAGTTGCTCGGCAAAGCCGATGTCGTCGTTTATGACCATTTGGTCGGCGCCGGTATTCTTGAATTCATCGGCGCCAATGCCGAGCGCATTTACGTCGGCAAGGAAAAAAGCCGGCATACGCTGCCGCAGGACGAGATCAATAACCTGCTGGTGCGCCTGGCGCAAGAGGGCAAGCAAGTGGTGCGGCTAAAGGGCGGCGATCCGTTTATTTTCGGGCGCGGTGGCGAGGAATTGGAGATTCTGGCCGCGCGTGGCATACGCTTTGAAGTCGTGCCCGGCATTACCGCGGCGAGCGGCGTTTCCTGTTACACCGGTATTCCGCTGACGCACCGCGATTATGCGCAATCCTGCGTTTTTACCACTGGCCATCTAAAGGATGGTTCGCTCGACCTGGATTGGGAAGTGCTGGTTCATCCGCGCCAGACCGTCGTCATTTATATGGGCTTGGGCGGCTTGCCGGAGATTTCGCGCCAGCTGATCGCGCACGGCCAGCGGCCCGATATGCCGGCCGCCGCCATCGAGCGCGGCGCCACCGCGCGGCAACGCATCGTCACCGGCACGCTGGCGACCTTGCCCGGCCTGGTCGAGCAGGGGCGGTTTGGATCGCCGTGCCTGACCATCGTTGGCGAAGTGGTCTCCTTGCACGAATCGTTGAAATGGTTCGCCGG
>JACMLV010000381.1 GCA_014379395.1 Burkholderiaceae bacterium | reverse complement strand
GGGCAGGGCCTGCGGCGCATCCGCGCCGGACGCACCGTCGCCGGGATCGCCGCGCTGCTGCGCGTCGCGGGGCGTGCCATCGAGCGCTGCACGACCTACGACCTGGGTTACGTCGCCGGGCCGCGCCTCAACGCCGCCGGTCGGCTGCAGGACATGTCGCTCGGCATCGAGTGCCTGATCACCGACGACGAGGGCCGCGCCTGGGCGCTGGCGCAGCAGCTCAACGAGATCAACCTGAAGCGGCGCGAGATCGAGGCCGAGATGCAGGACGCCGCCCTGCTCCACCTGGACGAGTTCGAGCCGGCCGAGAGCAGCACCATCAGCGTGTTCGACGCCGACTGGCACCAGGGCGTGATCGGCATCGTCGCCTCGCGCTTAAAAGAAAAATTCTTCCGCCCGACCATCACCTTCGCGCCCGGCGCGGACGGCTGGCTCAAGGGTTCGGGGCGCTCGATTCCGGGTTTCCATTTGCGCGACGCGCTCGATCTGGTGTCGAAGCGGGCGCCGGGGCTGATCGACAAGTTCGGCGGCCACGCGATGGCGGCCGGGTTGACGATCCGCGCGGGCGACTTCGACGCCTTTTCCGCCGCCTTCGAGGCGGTCGGGCGCGCCTTGCTGACGGCGCGCCAACTGGAGCGCGTGATCGAGACGGACGGCCCGCTCGAGGACGCCTATTACACGACCGCGTTCATCGAGCTGATGGATGGGCAGGTGTGGGGCCAGGGTTTCGCGCCGCCGGTGTTTTGCGACGAGTTCCGGGTGGTCAGCCAGCGCATCTTGAAAGAGCGCCATTTGAAACTGCTGCTGGAGAAGAACGGCGCGCGCTTCGACGCGATCTGGTTCGGCCACACCGACGCGGTGGGCGAGCGGACGCGGGTCGCGTTCCGGCTCGACGCCAACGAGTACAACGGCACCACCAAGGTGCAGTTATTGGTCGAGCACGCCGAACCGGCCTGAAGCGCCCGACCCTCGCGCCCTCGGCGGCCCCCCCTCGGCGGGCCCCCCTACTCCGCGTACACCAGGCTGGTGCTCGACAGCAAGGCCGCGCCGCAGCTGACGCGGTGCCCCTCGTAGGCGACCGGCACGCCGTTGATGGTGTGCTTCGGGTCGCCTTCGATGATGCGGCATTCGGTGTCGCCGTTTTTGTCGCACGAGCAGCGGTCGCCGATGCAGGCGACCGGAATGCCGCCCACCGTGAAGTGCGGCGCGCGGCTGCTGATCACCTTGCCGCCGGTGGTGGTCCCGTCGCCCAACCGGATTACTTTACGCATAAACCCTCCCTCAATTGTTAGCGCCGTTCAATGAAGACACGCTGCATTAAAACGGCGTAGTGGACACGCTGTCGTGCCCACGCGGAAGCACGGCAGCGTGGGGCTCCAAAGCGGCGCCCACCCCGCGAACATGCAATTGGGCAATATTGGCAGTTGCCGCAAGGGGGACGTTTGATTTTGCGCAAGCAATGCCGGCTGGGCCGGCCAGCTTTTCCGGTTCGGCGCGCGCCGCGCGCGCCGCGCCTACAGCGGGATCGAGAATTCGATCGCCATGCCTTGGCCCGGCGCGCTGCTGAGGCGAAATTGCCCGCCGAAGGCGCGCACGCGCTCCTCGATGCCGATCAGGCCGAACGAATTGGCGTCGCGGTTGTAATCGGCCGGCAGGCCGACGCCGTCGTCGGCGATGCGCAAGGCGAGGCAGCCGTCCAAGCGCCGCATCTCGATCTGGGTATGGCTGGCCTTGGCGTGCCGCATGATGTTCGAGAGCGACTCCTGGACGATGCGGAACAGCGCCGTGGCCAGCTCGTCCGACAGCGCGAATTCCTCGTGATCGATATAGACCTCGCAGCTGGTGCCGCTGCGCCGCGCGAACTGCTTGGCCTGCCACTCGAGCGCCGCGTGCAGTCCCAGGTCGAGCACCGCCGGGCGCAGGTCGTTGATGATGGCGCGCACCGCCTTCATGGTCTGGTCGATCTGCGTCAGCGCCGCCGCGCCCCAGCTTCCGATAGGCTGCTTAGCGCCCCCGTCCATCAATCTCGACACATCGAGGCGCAGCGCCATCAGGTTCTGGCCCAGGTCGTCATGGATGTCGCGCGCGATGCGCTTGCGCTCCTCCTCCTTGACGCGCTCCTGGTGCGCCGCCCATTTGCGCAGCTCGGCGCGCGACTGGCGCAGCGCCTCCTCGGTCTGT
>JACMLV010000380.1 GCA_014379395.1 Burkholderiaceae bacterium | reverse complement strand
GCCTTCGACAACGCCCAGCACGGCGCCGACCTGTTCGACCTGAAGGTGCCGGGCAACATCTACACGCGCATCATGAATCCGACCCAGGACGTGCTGGAAAAGCGCGTCGCGGCGTTGGAAGGCGGCATCGCCGCGCTGGCCGTCGCCTCCGGCATGGCCGCCATCACCTACGCGATCCAGACCATCACCGAGGCGGGCGATAATTTCATCTCGGCCAGCCAGCTTTACGGCGGCACCTACAACCTGTTCGCCCACACCCTGCCGCAGATGGGCATCGAAGTGCGCTTCGCCGACGCGCGCAAGCCTGAGACCTTCGCCGCCCTGATCGACGCGCGCACCAAGGCGATCTTCTGCGAGTCGATCGGCAATCCGCTGGGCAACGTGACCGATTTCGCCAAGCTGGCCGAAGTGGCGCACGCGCACGGCATTCCGCTGATCGTCGACAACACCGTGCCCAGCCCCTACCTGTGCCGCCCAATCGAGCACGGCGCCGACATCGTGGTCCACTCGCTCACCAAATACCTGGGCGGCCACGGCACCAGCGTCGGCGGCGCCATCGTCGACAGCGGCAAGTTCCCGTGGGCCGAGCACAAGGAGCGCTTCAAGCGCCTGAACGAGCCGGACGTATCGTATCACGGCGTGGTCTACACCGAAGCGCTGGGCGCGGCGGCCTACATCGGCCGCGCCCGCGTGGTGCCGCTGCGCAACATGGGCGCGGCGATCTCGCCGATGAACGCCTTCCTGATCCTGCAGGGCATCGAGACGCTGGCGCTGCGCATGGACCGCGTGTGCGACAACGCGCAGGCGATCGCGCATCACCTGAAGCAGCATCCGAAGGTGGCGTGGGTCAACTACGCCGGCCTGGAAGACCACGCCGACCACGCGCTGGTGCAAAAGTACATGGACGGCAAGGCGTCCGGCATCCTGTCGTTCGGCTTGAAAATGGCGGCCGACGCCGATCCGCGCGCGGCCGGCGCGCGCGTGCTCGACGCGCTGCAACTGTTCACCCGCCTGGTCAACATCGGCGACGCCAAGTCGCTCGCCACCCATCCGGCCTCGACCACGCACCGCCAGTTGAATCCGGCCGAGCTGGCCAAGGCCGGCGTTTCGGAGGACATGCTGCGCCTGTCGGTCGGCATCGAGCACATCGACGACTTGCTGGCCGACCTGGATCAGGCGCTGGCCGCGGCTTAAAAAGCGCAAGGAGCGCAAGGAGCGCACCAGCCAGGCTGGGCGCTCCTTGTGTTGAACCGGCTTTGGACAAGACAACGCCCGCATTCGCGGGCGTTTCTTATGGGCGCCGCTCGTTCATGGCTGCTGGTCGGCGTGCAGCAGCGCCGCCTCCTTGGCGCGCCGCTCGGCGCCGTGCGGGCCGTGGCCGGGATGCTTGTCGCGTCCCTGGCGGCAAGCCGCCAGGGCCTCCGGGAAGGTGGCGAACACATTGCCCGTGCCCACCAGATGCAAGATGTTCGCCTTCTCCAGCTTGGCCTCGACGCGCGGGTTCTGGCCCGACAGCAGCACCCGCACGCCGCGCTTGTGCAAGTCGATGATGACTTCCTCGAGCGTCTGCAAGCCGGTGATGTCGATGAACGGCACCCAGCGCAGGCGGATGATCAACACCCGCGGATCGGAGTGCGTGACCGCCAGGGCGCGCTCGAAATTCTCCACCGCGCCGAAAAACAGCGGCCCCTCGACCGCGTACACCAGCACGCCCGGCGGCAGGCTGCCCAAGCCCTGGCTGGCCAACTCCTGTTCCAGATCCGCGTCCGACATCTGCTGCACGTCGACGCTCGAGGCCATGCGGCGCATGAAGTGCAGGGTGGCCAGGATCACGCCGATGTTGACCGCCACCACCAGATCGGCGAACACCGTCAGCACGAAGGTGACCAAGAGGATCAGCACGTCGGCGCGCGGGGCGCGGCGGATCATCTTGGCGACGTGGCCCAGGTCGCTCATATTCCACGACACCACGAACAAAATGGCGGCCAGCGCGGCCAGCGGCACGTGGGCGGCCAGCGGCGCGAGGAACAGGATCATCATCAGCAAGGTGACGACGTGGACGATGCCGGCCAGCGGCCCGGTGCCGCCGTTGCGGATATTGGTCGCGGTGCGGGCGATGGCGCCGGTGGCGGCGAAGCCGCCGAACAGCGGCGCGACCATATTGGCGATGCCCTGGCCGACCAGCTCCTGGTTCGAGTCGTGGCGCGTGCCGGCCATGCCGTCGGCCACCACGGCCGAGAGCAGCGACTCGATCGCGCCCAGCATCGCCACCGCGAACGCCGGGCCGATCAGCTCGATCACCCGCTCCAGCGTCACCTCCGGCACATGCCAGGACGGCAAGCCCTGCGGAATGCCGCCGAAGGCGCTGCCGATCGTCGCCACGCCGTCGAAGCCGAAGGCGGCTTGCAGCACGGTGGCCGACACCAGCGCCACCAGCGGCCCCGGCACGCGGCTGAGCGCCGGGATCTTGGTGGTGATGATCAACAGGGCGAGCGCGGTGACGGCCAGCGCCGTGGTGGCGACGTGTAAATGGGGCAGGGCTTCGAGCAGCGCCAACAGCTTCTGGTGGAAATGCTCGCCGTGAATGGCGGGCAAGCCGAAGAAGTCGCGCCACTGGCCGACCCAGATGATGACGCCGATGCCGGCGGTGAAGCCGACGATGACCGGATCGGGAATGAACTTGATGACCGAGCCCATGCGCGTCAAGCCGAGCACCAGCAGGATGCAGCCGGCCATCAGGGTGGCGATCTGCAGGCCGTCGATGCCGAACTTGGCCGTGATGCCGGCCAGGATGACGATGAAGGCGCCGGTCGGCCCGGCGATCTGCAGGCGACTGCCGCCGAGCGCGGACACGAGGAAGCCGGCGATGATGGCGGTGTAGAGGCCTTGCTCGGGCTTGGCGCCGGAGGCGATCGCAAACGCCATCGCCAGCGGCAGCGCGACGACGCCGACGATGACGCCGGAGATAATATTGGGCAGCCAGTGTTTCCGGCTGAGCAGGCCGGCGCGGTGGGCTTCAAGCAGAGCGATCATGTGTATCCAGTGCAAAGAGGTGCCGACGGGATAGACATGTTAACGGAATACCCAGTGTGTAGCTATGGTTATTCAGCCACTTTGGACGGTTGACATTGTTGGTGGATTGATACCAATACCGCTTTGCCCCGTTGTGGAGTGGCAGGCCGAACGGCGCTTCGACGCCGCGCTTGAGGCGCGGTCGCGACGCCGGTGGCGCCGATGGCGCCATGATTCCTGCGCGCACGAAGATGAATCCCGTAAAGCTTGCGCTGCCTTTTTTTGTTACAATTCGTGATCTTTCCTTGTCAGGGAATGTCATGAATAAAGACCTCGAAGAATTTGCCGACCATGCGTATTTCACGCTGTCTGGCGACGTCAACAGCGATATGGTCCGGCGCGTGTTCGACGCCGCCTCGGACATGACGCAAGATCACATCTCCACCGCGCACATCCTGATTCAGTCGAACGGCGGCTACGTCAGCGACGGCATCTGCCTGTACAACTTCCTGAGTCAGTTGCCGATCCGGTTTGTCATGTACAACGCCGGCGCGGTGGCTTCGATCGCGGTCACGCTGTTTCTGGCCGGGAACGAGCGCTACGCCAGCGACACCGCGCGCTTCATGGTCCACAAATCGCACGCGACGGCGTCGCCGGGTGCGCGGCCGGATGCGCTCAAGATCATCGTCGACGGCTTGCGCGCCGACGACCTGCGCACCGAGCAGATCCTGCGCGAGCACGTGCAGCTGAGCGAGGCGCACTGGCAGGTGCACGCGTATTCGGATTTGCACCTGACGGCGCAGGAGGCGCTGGCGGTCGGCCTGATCGACGCGGTGCGCGATTTCGCGCCGCCCAAGGGCAAGCGCCTGATCAATATCTGAGCTCCGGCCGGCGTCTCGGATCCGGTCCGATCGAAATCATGAAAAAGGCCCGCCACGCCGAAGCGTCGCGGGCCTTCTTGTTGGCGCCGGCCAGATGCCGGCGCTGTCTTGCCGTTTACACGGCGATGCGGGTGGGCCGGCGCTCAGCGCTCGGTCTTGTTTTGGCGCTCAAGGTCCTGGCTTTGGCGGCTGGCGTCCTCTTGGTTCACGCTCCTGGTCGGGGTGGGGCTGGATTGCTTGCTGCCGGCGCTGCCCGAGCTGCCCGAGTCGGAGCCGCTTCCGGTGGCGGACTGCTTGTTGGACGGATCGTTCTTGTGGCTTTGGCGGCCGGCTTCCGCATGCTGCTCGCGGGTGCCGCCCTGCATGCCGGCGCGCGAGCCGGTGTTTTCATTCGCGTCCTGGTTGCCGGACTGGCGGTTGGCCTGGTTGCCGGTTTGTTGATTGGCTTGGTTGCCGGACTGCTTGTTGCTCTGGCTGCCCGACTCGCGGTTGCCCGGCGGCTGGGTGCTTTTCAAGGTTTCTTTGTCGCCCTTCTGGTTCGAGTTCATCATGTTTCCTTTTCGAAAATTAAACAGGTGCTCGCCGGATCGCATCGGACTACGCTGCGCGTGCATCGGAATCTTT
>JACMLV010000042.1 GCA_014379395.1 Burkholderiaceae bacterium | reverse complement strand
GGCGGCGCCGCCCGCGCCGCCCGCGCTTTACTCGCGCTGCAGCGTGATCGCGGCGGGGAAGGGCGCCGGCGTCGCGCACGGCTCGTCGTCGAAGGCGATGTCGCCCAGTTCGCTGGCCACGCCGTCGGCGCGCAGGTCGGCGAAGCCGAACAGGCTGCGGTCCATCAGGTGCGACGGCACCACCGTCGACAGCGCCGAGAAGATGTTGTCGGTGCGTCCCGGATGCTTCTTGTCCCATTCGCGCATCAGGGCCTTGATGTGCTTGCGCTGCAAGTTCTCCTGCGAGCCGCACAGGTTGCACGGGATGATGGGGAACTGCTTGACCTCGGCGTAGCGCTCGGTGTCAGCCTCTTTGACATAGGCCATCGGCCGTATCACCACGTGCTTGCCGTCGTCGGACTGCAGCTTGGCCGGCATGCCCTTCAGTTTGCCGCCGAAGAACATGTTCAGGAAGAAGGTCTCCATGATGTCGTCGCGGTGGTGGCCGAGCGCGATCTTGGTCGCGCCGAGCTCGTCGGCCACGCGGTACAGGATGCCGCGTCGCATGCGCGAGCACAGCGAGCAGGTGGTCTTGCCCTCCGGGATCAGGCGCTTGACGATGCTGTAGGTGTCCTGGTTTTCGATGTGGTACGGCACGCCGAGCTGCTCCAGGTAGGCCGGCAGCACCTCGGCCGGGAAGTGCGGCTGCTTCTGGTCCAGGTTGACGGCGACGATGTCGAAATGGATCGGCGCGCGCTCGCGCAGCGTGAGCAGGATGTCGAGCAGCGCGTAGCTGTCCTTGCCGCCCGACAGGCACACCATCACCTTGTCGCCCTCTTCGATCATGTTGAAGTCGCCGATCGCCTGGCCGACCAGGCGGCACAGGCGCTTGTGCAGCTTGTTGTTTTCCAGCGTGGCCTTTTCGGCCTGGCGCGCGGTGCCGGCGCCTTGGCTCAGCGCGGCGCTCATACGTCGTCCTTGATGCGGAACACTTCGACGCCGACGCCTTCGCAGTCGGGATACACGTCCGGCTTCATGGTCGATACCCGCGCCGCGCGCACCCGCGGATGGGCCAGCATGGCCTGCACCACGTCGTCGCACAGGCTCTCCTGCAGATGCACGTGGCCCTGGGCCATGCGGCGCGCGATGGTTTCGCGCATGAAGTCGTAGTCGACCACCTCGGCCAGGTTGTCTTCCTTCGGCGTCGACAGCGCCAGCGGAATGTACAAGTCGACGTTGATCAGGACCCGCTGCTCGCCCTTCTTTTCGAAGTCGTGCACGCCGATGTTGATCAGCACTTCGTAGTTGCGCAGGAACAGGCGGCGGCAGTCGGTGAGGCGGGGGTGGGACAGGGCGGACAACATAGTTCTTACCTTTGTGGATGAAGCGGGGGTTTCAGGGTGCGACGGTGCGGCTTATTGGGCGACGAACATCACGTCGCGCTCCAGTGGCGTCAGGTGCTGGCCGCCGTCGACCAACAGCGTGGTGCCGGTCAGCGCGCGCGCCCGGGCCACGTAACAGACGCTGTCGGCCACGTCTTGCGGCGTGCTCGAGCGCCCCAGCGGGGTGGCCTGGTGCGCCTTGGCGAAACCGGCCTCGCTCTGCGCGCCGGACACCAGCGTGATGCCGGGGGCGATGCCGACCACCCGCACTTTCGGGGCCAGCGCCTGGGCCAGCAGGGTGGTCGCCGTGTGCAGCGCGGCCTTGGACAAGGTGTACGACAAAAAATCCGGATTGAGATTGTACAGTTTTTGATCGAGCAAGTTGATCACGACGGCTTGCCGGCCCGGCGGCGTGGCCGCGTGCAGCGCCTGCGCCAGCAGGATCGGGGCGCTCAGGTTGGTGCGCATGTGGGCCTCGAGCCGCGCGCCGGAAAAGTCGGCCGCGCTGTCGTAGTCGAACACGGAGGCGTTGTTGACCACGCAGCCGACCGGCCCCAGCGCCTGTTCGGCGCGCGGCAGCAACTGGCGCACCTCGGCCTCGCTGGCCAGGTCGCAGCCGAGCGCGACGGCGCGGCGCCCGAGCGCGGCGATTTCGGCGACGGCGGCCTCGGCTTCCGCGCCCGAATGGTGGAAGTGCAGCGCGATATCCCAGCCGTCGCGCGCCAGCGCGAGCGCGATGGCGCGGCCGATGCGGCGCGCGCCGCCGGTCACCAGGGCGACCCCGGCGCCGCCGTCCTGCGATGTGGGGCTCGATGCCTGCTTGCTCATCATATTTGCATATTGCTTGATGTAAATTCAGTCGGAAAACGGCTGGCGTGCGTGCCGATTCGCTACAATGCCGGCATGTCTCTTCCCGCCCCCTCTAGCGACGCGCTGGCCGCGTCCCACGCCTTGCAGCAGCTGATCGCCGCCGATATCGAGCGGCACGACGGCGCCATTCCCTTCGCCCGTTTCATGGAGCTGGCGCTGTACGCGCCCGACCTCGGCTATTACAGCGGCGGCGCCGCGAAACTGGGCCAGGACGGCGATTTTACAACCGCGCCCGAGATCACGCCGCTGTTCGGCGCCGCGCTGGCCCGGGTGGCCGCCGATATTATGGCGCAAAGCGCGCCGCGCATCCTCGAAATCGGCGCCGGCACCGGCAAGCTGGCGCGCGATGTCCTGGCCGAGCTGGCGCGCGCCGGCGTCGCCGTCGAACAGTACGCGATCCTGGAACTGTCGGGCGAGCTGCGCGCGCGCCAACAGCTGGCGCTGGCCGAATTTCCGCAGGTGGTCTGGCTCGACGCCTTGCCCGACGCCTTTTCCGGCGTGGTGCTGGGCAACGAGGTGCTCGACGCGATGCCGGTCGAGCTGATCAGCAAAATTCCTGCCGGCTGGGCCGAGCTGCACGTCGGCATCGCCGATGGCCGCTTCGTCTTCGTCGAGCGCGCCGCCGGCGCGGCGGTGCAGGACCAGATCGCGGCGCAGATTGCCGACGCCGACGACCTGCCGGTCGGTTATGTCAGCGAGTTGCACGGCGCCGCCAGCGGCTTCATGGCTTCGCTCGCGCGCATGCTGGCTGCCGGCGCGGGCGGCGCCGCGATCTTGCTCGACTACGGCTTTCCGGCCCACGAATACTATCTGGGCCAGCGCGCCACCGGCACCCTGATGTGCCACTACCGGCATCACGCGCACGCCGATCCGTTTTATTTGCCGGGTCTGCAAGACATCACCTCGCACGTCGATTTCACGGCGATGGCGCTGGCGGCCCAGGACGGCGGCGCGGAGGTGCTCGGCTACATGAGCCAGGCCGCCTTCCTGATCGGCGCCGGCATCGGCGAATTGTTGCTGCGCACCGATCCGGATCAGCCGAAGGCTTTCCTGCCGCAGTCGAACGCGCTGCAAAAACTGGTGTCGCCGGCCGAAATGGGCGAATTGTTCAAGGTGTTGGTGGTGGGCCATGCGGTGCAATTGCCGGCCGTTTTACAGGCCAGCGACCGCAGCCATCGGCTGTAAACCCGGCCCGCGCGCGTTTGCCGTGCCGGTCTTCAGATCGGCTATCATGTCCGCTATTCCGAGTCAAAGCAGCACCCTGAGAAATTAAAATCATGGGCAAGATACACACACATTATGACAATCTGAAGGTGGCGCGCGCGGCGCCGCAGGAAGTCATACGTGCGGCGTATAAGGTGCTCAGCCAAAAGTATCACCCCGACAAGAATCCGGGCGACGACAAGGCGGCCCGCGTGATGGCGCTGCTTAATTCCGCCTATGGCACGCTGGCCGATCCGACCCGCCGCAAGGAGCATGACGACTGGATCGCCGCCGAGGAGTGGGAGCTCGATCATTCCGAGAGCGCCAAGCGGCGCGCCGAAACGCACGCCCGCCCCAAGAGCGCGCCGCCGCGCGCGGCCCGCCGGCGCGACTGGAAATGGTGGTGCTCGATGGCGGCCTGCTTCGGTCTTGGCGGGCTGGGCGGCGCGCTGATGCAAAGCAAGTTCAAGTTGATGCCGGCCACCCTGGCGCTGGCCTGGGGCACCGAGGCGGGCGCCGAAACCGCGCCGGCCAAGCCGGCCACCGGCCTGGTGATCCGCGCCCTGCCCAAGCCCGAGCCGGAACCGGTGCATGTGGCGCCGCCGCCGGTCCCGGCGGTCCAGCCCGAGATCAAGATCGCCGCGGTGTCGCAGGTGATTTTGCCGGTCGCGCCGCCGGTGTGCGACGAGGCGCCGGTGCCGCTGGCGCCGAACGGCGAGCCGTGGCCGCAGCGTTCCGGGCTGGTCGCCGGCATGCCGGTGGGGAATCGGGGCTCCGATATGCAATTGACGGTCGATAACGGCGGCAACGTTGCGCCGATGCTGGTCAAGCTGTACGACCTGGAGCGGCGCGCCAATGTGCGCTATCTGTTCATCCTGCCGCACGACAAGCTGGTCGTCGATCAGCTCGCGTTCGGCAAGTACGAGGTGCGCTACCAGAAAATCGACCTCGGCGGCAGCGCCGGCGAGGGCTGCGGCGGCCCGCGCAACGCCGCCGCGGCCAGCCAGTAAGCTTCCTTGCGGCCGTTCTCAGGCGGCCAGCGTTTCCACCAATCCCATTTCGCTGCTCGACATCAGCTTGTCGATGTCGACCAGGATCAGCATGCGCTCGTCGATCGTGCCCAGGCCGATCATGTAGTCGGTGCTGAAGGCGGCGCCCATCTCCGGCGCCGGCTTGACCTGGTCCGGCTTCAAGGTGGTGACGTCGGACACCGAGTCGACCACCATGCCGACGATGCGCCCGCCGATGTTGAGGATGATGACGACGGTGAACTGGTCGTACACCGGGGTGCCGAGGTTGAACTTGATGCGCATGTCGACCACCGGGATGATGATGCCGCGC
>JACMLV010000041.1 GCA_014379395.1 Burkholderiaceae bacterium | reverse complement strand
GCCGAGCAGGCAGGTCAGGCATGCCGCCAGCGCCGCGCCGCCGCGCAGGCGGCGCCCGCTCAAAGCCCGCTTGCGCCCGCTGGTGTTGTTGAAGCGGGCGCGTCCGCGCGAGGCGTGCTCGACGAACAGCACCAGCGCCACGCAGCCGAGCAGGGCGGCGGCGAGCTGGGCCGCGGCGACCCGGTCGCCCAGCGCGAACCAGGCCCGGTAGATGCCGGTGGTGAAGGTCGGCACGCCGAAGTAGGATACGGTGCCGTAGTCGGCCAGCGTTTCCATCAGCGCCAGCGCGGCGCCGGTGGCGATGGCCGGGCGCGCCAACGGCAGCGACAGGCGCCAGAAGCTGCGCCACGGGCCCAGGCCGAGCGAGCTGCCGACCTCCAGGATGCCGCTGGCGCGCTCGAGGAAGGCGGCGCGCGCCAGCAGGTAGACGTACGGGTAGAGCACGCAGACGAACATCAGCGCCGCGCCGCCGACTGAGCGCACGTCGGGGAACCAGTATTGTCCGCCCTGCCAGCCCATGGCCTCGCGCAGCCAGGTTTGCACCGGGCCGACGAATTGCAGCAGGTCGGTGTAGGTGTAGGCCATCACATAGGCCGGCACCGCCAGCGGCAGCACCAGCGCCCACTCGAAGATGGCGCAGCCAGGAAAGGTGTGGGCGCTGACCAGCCAGGCCGTGGCCACGCCGATCAGGATCGCGCCGCACGCCACCGCCACGCACAGGATCAGGGTGTTGCCAATGTAGGAGGGCAGGACCGTGTCGGCCAAGTGGCGCCAGGTGTCGCCGCCGCCGCCGCGCAGCAGGTTGGCGCCGACGCTGAGGATGGGCACCGCCACCAGCGCGGCGATGAGCAGGGCCAGCCATGCCACGGCCGGAAGGCCGGCGCGGCGCCGCGCCGGCGCGGCCGAAAGGGCGGAAATCTGCACGGTACTCCTAAATGAAAATGAGAATTATAATTGATGTTTTTTCGGCCTCCCATGCCCCTACTCGACCTTCAGCAAATTTCCTATGCTTTCGACCAGCATGCCGTGGTGGATAGCCTGTCGTTAAAACTGGCCAAGGGCAGCATCGCCTGCTTGCTCGGCCCGTCCGGCTGCGGCAAGACGACCGTGTTGCGCTGCATCGCCGGCTTCGAGCCGGTCGGCGCCGGGCGCATCGAACTGAACGGCGTGCTGGTGAGCAGCCCCGAGGCGCATCTGCCGGCCGAGCGGCGCCGCATCGGCATGGTGTTCCAGGATTACGCGCTGTTTCCGCACATGACGGTGGCGGCCAACATCGGCTTCGGCCTGCACGGCGCGCCGGGCGCGGCGGCGCGCGTGACCGAGTTGCTGGCCACCGTCGGCCTGCCCGGCCAGGGCGACAAGTTTCCGCATGAATTGTCGGGCGGGCAGCAGCAGCGCGTGGCGCTGGCGCGCGCGCTGGCGCCGCGGCCGCAGTTGTTGCTGCTCGACGAGCCGTTCTCCAGCCTGGACGTCGATCTGCGCGAGCGCCTGGCGCTGGAGGTGCGCAGCATCCTGCGCGCAGAGGGCGCCACCGCGATCCTGGTCACGCACGACCAGCACGAGGCGTTCGCGCTGGGCGACGAGATCGGCGTCATGTACGAAGGCAAGATCCAGCAATGGGACACCGCCTACAACCTGTATCACCGGCCGGCCAACCGCTTCGTGGCCGACTTCATCGGCCAGGGCGTGTTCCTGCCGGGGCATGTGCTGGACGACGGCCGCATCCAGATCGCGCTGGGGGTGTTGCCCAAGGCGACCATGAACGCCTGCTGCGTGGCCTCGCCCGGCGCCGCGGTCAGCGTGCTGCTGCGGCCCGACGACGTGATCCATGACGACGCCAGCGCGCTGCGCGCCGAGGTGGTCGACAAGGCGTTTCGCGGCGCCGAATTCCTGTATACGCTCAGGCTGGCGGACGGGGCGCAGGTGCTGTCGCTGGTGCCGAGCCACCATAATCACGCGCTCGGCGAGTCGATCGGCATCGCGCTCGACGTCGACCATGTGGTCGCGTTCGCCCACGGTTCGCCCTGCGCGACGGTGCAGCCCGGGAGTCTGGCCATCGTCGACTAGAAAGTGGCGGAAGGGCCGCGACGCTCGCGGGTCTTTGCCGGCGCGCAGGCGGCCGCGCCCGTTGGGCCGGGGCCGGCGCCCTTATTCGAGGTTTTGCACCTGCTCGCGCATCTGCTCGATGAGCAGCTTCAGCTCCATCGACGCGTCCGACAACTCCTTGGCCGAGGCCTTGGCGCCGAGCGTGTTGGCCTCGCGGTTGAGCTCTT
>JACMLV010000379.1 GCA_014379395.1 Burkholderiaceae bacterium | reverse complement strand
GTGCTTCCTCGCAACGCAGGGGCATGTGGTCAATCGCAAGCGGGTGCAGCGCATGATGCGGGAAATGGGCCTGGCGGGTATGGCGCCGGGGCCGAACACGAGCAAGGCGCATCCAGAGCACAAGGTCTATCCGTACCTGCTGCGCGGCGTGCCGATCCAGCGTCCGAATCAGGTGTGGAGCACGGACATTACCTATATTCGCTTGGCGCACGGTTTCGCTTATCTGGTCGCGGTGATCGATTGGTACAGCCGCAAGGTGCTCAGCTGGCGCATCAGCAACAGCATGGACGCGTCGTTCTGCGTCGATTGCCTGGAAGACGCGTTGCGCTCGCACGGGACGCCGGAGATCTTCAATAGCGACCAGGGCTCGCAATTCACCAGTGACGCCTTCACGGGCGTGCTCATACGCGAAGGGGTCATGATCAGCATGGACGGGCGCGGGCGCGCCTTTGACAATATTTTTGTCGAGCGCCTGTGGCGCACCATCAAGTACGAGGACATCTACTTGAACGGCTACGCCAACATGGGCGAGCTGATGCTTGGTCTGACGGCGTATATGAGCTTCTATAACGATGAGCGGTTTCACCAGTCGCTGGGCAATGGCACGCCTGGAGAAGTGTACAAAACGGGCGTTGGCGGAGGCGCGATGATCCTGGAGAAATACGGCGCCGCGGGTGGAGTACCGGCTGTTCCGCTACGCTCCACAGCCGGTACTCCACCCGCAACAGCAACGGCAGAAGCAACAACGGCAATGGCGAAATCAACACTAGAAACGGGGCAGCGTCGAGCAGCTGCATATGAAACAAGCACAGCCTAAACTAAATACACTCCTGTCTTGACGCTGGGGTCCACTTTAATCCCGGCTTGTCAGGAAACATCCTTAAATCCAGTTCCTCGCAACACAATCACAAGTTCTTCCCAAGTGAAATTCGCTGGGATGGTGCGAAGTCGGGTGCGTAGCTTGTCGGATTTAGACATGATTATGAATTTTTAAAGAGTGTGATGCAACTGCAAATTTAGTTGCACGCGCTGTTGCGGGGGCCGCTTTTTCAGGCCGCCGCGTCGGCTTGCCGGTCGGGATGGGCGCGTTGGAACGCCGGCAGCGCCTGGCAAGCTTGGTCAATGCGCAGTATGGTCGGATACGGCGCCAGGTCGCAGCCGAAGCGGCGCGCGTTATACACCTGCGGCTCCAGACAGCAATCGGCCAGGGTCGGGCGCCCGCCGTGGCAGAAGGCGCCGGTGGCGCCCTCGCGCGCGAGGCGTTGCTCCAGCGCCGCGAGGCCAAGCGCGATCCAGTGCCGGTACCATGCATCCTTCTGTTCCGGCGTCACCTTCAAGCTATGCGCCAGATACCGCAACACCCGTAAATTGTTGAGCGGATGGATGTCGCAGGCGATCGCCAGCGCCAGCGACCGCACGCGCGCCCGTTCGGCGGCCGTGGCCGGCAGCAGCGGAAGGCCCGGATACGCCTCGTCCAGATACTCGATGATCGCCAGCGACTTGCTCAGCGCGGCGCCGCCGTCCTCCAGCACCGGCACCTGCTGCTGTGGGTTGAGCGCGGAAAAGGCGGCGCCGAACTGTTCGCCGCCGCCCTTGCTCAGGTGCACGGCGACGCTCTCGTAGTCGAGTTCCTTGAGCGCCAGCGCGATGCGCACCCGGCAGGCGGCGGAGCTGCGGAAGTAGGAATGCAATTTCATCGTATCGCTCCCGGAAACACGGGCCGCGCGCGGCCGCTTGACGGCGCCAGTTTAGCGGAAGGCGGCGCCGGCCAAGCGGGAACTATCGGCCGCCGATCGGGACAAAAATACAGCTGCGGCTGTGGTGGGCGCGGCCATTTTTCGAACCCAATGGGAGCAGCGTGAGCGATACGAACCCGGATCTGCGCCGAAGAAAAATGTTGGTGGCCGCGACCACCGGCCTGGGCGGCGTGGGCCTGATCGCCGCCGCGATTCCCTTCATCGAGAGCATGCAGCCGAGCGAGGCGGCCAAGGCGGCCGGCGCGCCGGTCGAGGTCGATATCGGCGCTCTGGCGCCGGGCCAGCTGCTCACCGTCGAATGGCGCCGCAAGCCGGTCTGGATACTGCACCGCAGCGCGCCGATGCTCGCCGCGCTGGGCGGGCACCGCCAGTTGCTGGCCGATCCGGATTCGAGCGTCGAACAGCAGCCGCGCTACGCGGCCAATCCGACCCGCTCGCTGCAGGCGGATTATTTTGTCGTGCTGGCCATCTGCACCCATCTGGGCTGCATTCCAAGCTACCGGCCCGAGGCGGCGCCGCCCGATCTGGGACCGGAGTGGCCGGGCGGCTTTTATTGCCCGTGCCACGGCTCGCGCTTCGACTTGGCCGGGCGGGTGTTCAAAAACGTGCCCGCGCCGCGCAACCTGGAAGTGCCGGCCTACCGCCATCTGGCGCCGAGCAGGCTGTTGATCGGCGAGGACGGCGCGGCTTAGTCCGGCACGGCGGCGAAGCCAACGCCGACAGGCCCGGCGCCGAGGCGTTGCTGGCTTCGTCCATCTGGATATATTTGTTATCCTGCGCCCTTGGACCGTGGCCCAGCGCCCGGCCGATATCTTCAGATCAGCGGGAATTCTCATGTTCAATTCGTCAGCGCCCAAGTCCGGCGTCCTGCCGGCCATCCCCAAGCGCGCCGTCGGACGCTGGACGCGGCGCGTCTTGCTCGCGTTCGCCGCCTTGATCGCGCTCGCCGCGCTGGCGCTCGCGCTGTTCTTGCGCGGCAGTCTGGCCCGGCTCGACGGCACGGTGAGCGCGCCCGGCCTGCAAGCGTCCGTCAGCATCGAGCGCGACGCGCAGGGCGTGCCGTTGATTACCGGCGCGAATCGGCTCGACGTCGCCTACGCGACCGGCTTCGTGCATGCCCAGGATCGCTTCTTTCAAATGGATTTGCTGCGCCGCACCGGCGCCGGCGAATTGGCCGAACTGTTCGGGCCGCGCGCGCTCGGGCTCGATCGCTCACGCCGCCTGCACCGTTTCCGCGCCCGCGCCGAAGCGGCCTTGGAAGCGATGGCGGCCGACGAGCGCCGGTTCATCGAGCGCTATGTCGCCGGCGTGAACGACGGCCTCGGCAACCTGGCGGCGCGGCCGTTCGAATATGGGCTGATCGGGGTGGCGCCCAAGCCGTGGTCGGCGGCCGATTCGCTGCTGGTGGTCTGGGCCATGTATTTCGACCTGCAGGGCGGCCAGGCGCCGCGCGAGCTGGCGCGCGGCTGGATTGCAGAACACAGCAGCGCCGAGCAGCGCGCCTTCCTGTTGCCGGAATCGACCCAGTGGGACGCGCCGCTCGACGCGCCCGGCATGGCCGCTCCAGGCGCCCCGATCCC
>JACMLV010000378.1 GCA_014379395.1 Burkholderiaceae bacterium | reverse complement strand
GCGGCAGCGTGGCGATCTTGCCCGCCGCGCTGTAGGTGACCGGCCCGCCGCCGGTGATGCTAACGGGCGCCGCGCCGGCCGAGGCCGCGCAAGCGAGCGTAAAACTCGCCGTGTTCAGGGTGGCCGGGTCCATCGCCGCGCTGAAGGCGGCGGTGATGAGTTTGGTGTTGATCGGCACGCCTGCCGCGTTGGCGACCGGCGCCACGGCCGTGACCGTTGGCGACACGAGCGGGACGACGACGCCCGCGCCCAGGATCGGATCGACGCTGCCGCCGCAACCGGCCAGGGCGGCCAGAATCAAGGCCCCGCTCCACTGCGATCCGCTGACCCATTTTTCTACGTTATTCATTTGCTTCCCCTGTCATGTGATGAGCATCGGCGCGGGCCTTGGTTTCGGCGTGCGCAAAATGTTGAGCGATGATCAGCGTTGCAAGGGGAAAGATATGTACGGGAGGACACATAGTGAAAATACACAACAGATTCGGCGGCGAACCCGCGCACCACGAAAAAAGGGCCGCATCCGAGTTCGATGCGGCCCCTCTATATAGCCGCCGGCGGCGGCGGCGCGAACCTCGCCTGGATCAGCCTTGCAGCACGCCCATGATTTGTTGCAGCGACGCCGGATCTTCGATCGCGGTCAGGTCGCCCGGGCTGCGGCCCTCGCAAATGGCCTGGATCGAACGGCGCAGCAGTTTGCCCGAGCGCGTCTTCGGCAGTTGCGGCACGAAGTAGACCCGGGCCGGACGCGCGACGGCGCCCAGTTGATGGTCGACCACGCCCATGATTTCCTTCTCCATCGCCGCGCGCGTTTCCGGCGTGTTGGCCAGGTCCGGGTTCTTCAGGATCGCGAAAGCGACCGCCACTTGACCCTTGAGCTTGTCTTCCACGCCGACCACGGCCACTTCGGACACGTTGTGGTGGCTCGAAATGCTCTCTTCGATCTCGCGCGTGCCGAGGCGGTGGCCGGCGACGTTGATGACGTCGTCGGTGCGGCCGAGGATGAAGTAATAGCCGTCGGCGTCGCGGATGCCCCAGTCGAAGGTCGAGTAGACCTGCTGGTTGGCGAACGTCGTCCAGTAGGTGTCGACGAAGCGCTTGTCGTCGCCGTACACGGTCTGCATGCAGCCCGGCGGCAGCGGGCCGTCGATCACGACCACGCCTTTTTCGTTGGCGCCGCACACTTCGCCGGTCACTTCATTGAGCACCTTGACCTTGTAGCCGTACATCGCCACGCCCGGGCTGCCCAGCTTGGTCGGCTGGTCTTCGATGCCCTTGGCGATCGACAGGATCGGCCAGCCGGTCTCGGTCTGCCAGTAGTTGTCGATGATCGGCACTTGCAGCTCGTCGGAGATCCATTGCGAGGTGGTCTCGTCGAGCGGCTCGCCGGCCAGGTACAGCGCCTTGAGCGAGGACAGGTCGTATTTCTTCATGTATTCCGGCGGCTGCTTGCGCAGCACGCGCACGGCGGTCGGCGCCGAGAACATGCGGGTGACCTTGTATTTCTCGACGATGCTCCACCAGATGCCCGGATCGGGACGCACCGGCAGGCCTTCGTACATGATGGTCGCCATGCCGGCGATCAACGGGCCGTAGACGATGTAGGAGTGACCGACCACCCAGCCGATGTCGGAGGTGGCAAAAAACGCTTCGCCCGGATTGCCGCAGAAGTTGTACTTCATCGACGACGCCAGCGCCACCGCGTAGCCGCCGACGTCGCGCTGCACGCCCTTCGGTTTGCCGGTGGTGCCGGAGGTGTAGAGGATGTAGGACGCCTCGTTCGATTCGAGCCAGGTGACCGGCACTTGCGCATCGATGTGCTGGGCGCGCAGGGTGGCGTAGTCGACGTCGCGGCCGGCCACCAGGTCCATCGGCACCAGCTTGCGGTCGATCAGCAGCACGTTGCTTGGTTTGAATTCGGCCAGGCCGATCGCCTCGTCGAGCAGCGGCTTGTAGGCCACCGCCTTGCCGCCGCGCGAACCGGCGTCGGCGGATACGATCAGCTTCGGCTTGGCGTCGTCGATGCGGGTCGACAGGCTGTTGGCGGCGAAGCCGCCGAACACCACCGAGTGGATCGCGCCGATGCGGGCGCAGGCGAGCATCGCGAAAGCGGCTTCGGCGATCATCGGCATGTAGATCAGCACGCGGTCGCCCTTGCTCACGCCCAGGCTGAGCATGATGGCGGCGGTGCGCTCGACTTCGGCCTGCAACTGGCTGAAGGAATACACTTGTTCGGTTTCGGTCTCGGTCGAAATGGCGATCAGGGCCGGC
The DNA here is from genome assembly GCA_014379395.1 of Burkholderiaceae bacterium. Classification (GTDB taxonomy): domain Bacteria; phylum Pseudomonadota; class Gammaproteobacteria; order Burkholderiales; family Burkholderiaceae_D; genus Janthinobacterium. Next base: position 1,084 of record JACMLV010000378.1, on the reverse strand, counting down.
TGGTCGGCCTGGGTGGCGACCCAGCGGTCGACCGCGTTGTGGCACAGATTGGTCTGGCCGCCGACGAACCATTTGGCGAAAGGCGGCTTGGAATAATCGAGCACCTCTTGAAAAGGCACTTTCCAGTCGATCAACTTCGCTTCCTCACCCCAGAATGCCTGCGGATTATCGACCGACTCTTTGTAAAAGTCCGAAAAATTCATGTCCCCTCCAATTTCAAACGTTAAAAAAACGCGGGCACAGATCCCTGTGTCACCGCGCTTCCGATTGCTACCAAAATCTTATCTACCGCATAAAACGATGCGCACTACTATATCACATACGTAATTGCATACATGTCGCTATATTGATACACCGGCATTGCTTCCAGCCTATTTTTATCGAGTGAGACGGTCAGGATTTGTTCTTGCCGAGTTGGCGAAAAAGAACGCGCCAGATTGGCCTTGAATTTATCGATCAGCAATGGAATCGCTTCGCCGCGGCGGCGCGCGTGGCCGATCGGATATTCGACCAGCACCTCGCCCAATTGACTGCCGTCTTGCAATTGCAGCGTCACGCCATTGGCGATCGAGCGCTTATCGGGATTCAAATAATCGGCGCTAAATGCGGGCTCTTCCATGCAAGCCATTTTGGCGCGCAACGCGTCGATGCGCGGGTCGAGGGCGACGGCGTCCTCGTAATCGCCCGCCTCCAGCCGCCCGAACAGGAGCGCCACGGCGACCATGTACTGGATGCAATGGTCGCGGTCGGCCGGGTTGCGCAGCGGGCCAGGCTTGTCGATGATGCGCAGGCAGGCCTGGTGGGTGCGGATGGCGACCCGCCCGATTTCATCCGCCGAGCGGCCCGCCCGCGCCAGTTGGCGGTGCAGATCGATGGCCGCCTCGACCGCGCTCTGGGCGTGGAATTCGGCCGGAAAGGAAATCTTGAACAGCACGTTTTCCATCACATACGAGCCGTAGGGGCGCGCCAGACGCAAGGGCTGGCCGCCGAACGAGGCGTCGCAAAAGCCCCAGGTCGGCGCGCTCAGCGCGCTCGGATAGCCCATCTCGCCGGCCTGCGCCAGCAGCGCCAGCCGCACCGCGCG
>JACMLV010000377.1 GCA_014379395.1 Burkholderiaceae bacterium | reverse complement strand
GGTTCGCCGCGCTGGGCGTCGAGCAGGGCGGCGACCGGCGCGATGCGCGCCAGCAGGTCCTGGCCCCAGTCGCGCAGCGTGACCTGGGCTGCGCCGCGTTGCAGCGTCAAGCCGGGCCGGCGACCCTCCTTGACCGCGCGGGCGAAGTTTTCCTTGAGCACCGCGCTTTCGGCCGCGTCGATCGGGGCGCTCGCGTCGAGCGCGCAAAACAGCAGGAAGGCGTCGAGGAAGCGTCCGGTTTCCAGGCTGATGCCGGTCGGCTCGAACGGGTCGATGTCCATGCAGCGCACCTCGACGTATTGCACGCCGCGCAGGCAGAGCGCCTGCAACGGCCGCTCGCCCATGCGGATCACGCGCTTGGGCCGGATGGTCGAATAGTATTCATTCTCGATTTGCAGCACGTTGGTGCTCAGCTGCACCCATTCGCCGTCGCGCTTGGTGCCCAGCTCGGCATAGGGCCGGTGCGGCTGGTTGACCGCGCGCGTGAGCGCGGCGACATATTCGTCGAGGCTGTTTTCGTGCGGCCGCAGGCCGGACTGGGCGTCGTTCTGATAGCCCAGGTCGCTCATCCGCAGGCTGGTCGCGTAGGGCAGGAACAAGGTGTCGTCCGACAGCGTTTCGAGCTGGTGCGGACGGCCGCGCAAAAAGCCGCTCGACAGGGCCGGCGAGGCGCCGAACAGGTACATCAGCAGCCAGCTGTAGCGGCGGAAGTTGCGGATCAGGGCCAGATAGCTGGCCGACTGGATGTCCTTGGTGGTGAGCAGCGCGCCGATGCCCTCGTTGGCCGCGAGCATCGGCCACAGGCGCTCGTCGAGCGAGTAGTTGTAGTGGATGCCGGCGATGCATTGCATCGCCTTGCCGTAGCGCAGCGCCAGGCCGCGCCGGTAGACATGCTTGAGCATGCCGAGGTTCGATTTGCCGTACCAGGCGATCTCGATCTCGTCCTCGCCCGGCAGCTGGCACGGCATCGACTGGCTCCACAGCAGTTCGCCGTCCAGCCGCGCATACGCGTAGCGGTGGATCTCGTCGAGCTGGCGCAAGGTGGTGGCGATGTCGGGTTCGGCCGGCGTGATGAATTCGAGCAGGGCTTCGGCGTAATCGGTGGTGATCTGCGGATGGGTCAGGGCCGCGCCGAGCGGCAGCGGATGCGGCGTTTGGGCCAAGTGGCCGCCGGCGTCGACGCGCAGGGTTTCCCGTTCGATGCCGCGCAAGCCGCCCCGCAGCAGCGCGCGGCCGGTCTGGTCGGCCAGCAAGGCCAGGCGGCGGGTCAGTAGGTTGGCCAATTTGATTCCTTTCTTGTACTGCGAAATGATGGTGCTGAGGGTAACCGAAAACCGCGACCGGCGTCGGCGCCGCCCCCAGCCCCATCTTGCTGCGCAGTTGCCGCGCAGTTCCATAAGAGCGCTTGATATCGCTTGATATCTTAACAAAACCGCGTCGCGGCCGCGTGCCGCCTACTATTTCAGGCGCGCGCCGCTGACGCGTTCGATGCCGGCCAGATCGGGCCAGCTCTGCACTTGCTCGAAGCCGGCCGCGGCCAGCAGCGCGCGCACGTCCGCGCTCTGGTCGTAACCGTGCTCCATCAGCAACCAACCTTGCGGCGCCAGATGCGCCGCGGCGCCGGCGACGATGCGGCGCAGCGCGCTCAGGCCGTCGGCGTGGTCGGTCAGCGCGCCGGCCGGCTCGAAGCGCAGGTCGCCCTGCGCCAGATGGTCGTCGCCGGCGGCGATATACGGCGGGTTGGAGACGATCAGCTCGAAGGGTTGCGCATTTGGCGCCTCATCTTTTAGCGCCTCATACCAGTCGCTCGCGAGAAAGCTCACGCTGGCCGCGTTGGCGGCGGCGTTGCGGCGCGCCACCGCCAGCGCCGCCTCGCTGACGTCGAGCGCGGTGACCGATGCGTCCGGCCGGGTGTGCGCCAGCGCCACCGCGATGGCGCCGCTGCCGGTGCCCATGTCGAGCACGCGGCCTTGCTGTGGCAGGCGTTCGAGCGCCAGTTCGACCAGCAGCTCGGTCTCCGGGCGCGGAATCAGCACCGCCGCGCTCACTTCGAAGGGCAGGCCGTAGAACTCGCGCTGGCCGACGATGTACGCCACCGGCTCACCGCTCAGTCGCCGCGCGAACAACTCCGACAGTCGCGCGGCCTCGTCGGCGCTCAATTCGCGCGCCGATTGCGTGATCAGGCCGACCCGCGTCAGGCCGAGCGCGTGGCACAGCAGGATGCGGTTGTCGACCGGGTCGAGCCGCGGGCGCACCTGCAGCGCGGCCAGCGTGACGCCGGCGGCGGGCTGGGTCATTTGCGGCGGCGCGCCAGAACCCAGATCAGCGCCAGCGAGTAGATGACGAACCAGACCAGCGCCCATTGCGGAATCGGCATGCCGAAGAAGGGTTCGGTGGCGTCCTCGCACAAGCCGTCGGCTTGGAACATGAAGGGCAGGTATTCGGCGGTGAAGATCTTGTTGAGCGAGGTTTCGAGCGGGTCGATGCCGCACGACAGGCCGGGATGGGCCAGGACGTACAGGTGCTTGACGGCGACGCCGACGCCGCCCAGCGCGGAGAGCAGGCCAAGGCCGGCGCCCAGCTTGGGCCGATCCATGAACGCGCCCAGCAGGCAGCCGGCGGCGATGCCGAGGAACAGGTAGCGTTGGATCACGCACAGCGGGCAGGGCAGCAGCCCGACCACGTGTTGGATATACATGCCCGCGCCCAGCATGGCGAAGCAGGCGGCGGCGATGGCGAGAAGCAGGTTGCGCGAACTAATCATGGTGCATCCGGTAAGTTGGGGGAATCGGGCGCCGGGTGGCGGCATATTGTCGCATGAGCCACGGCGGCTGGAATCAGTCGCCCAGCGCGGCCAGCAGCTCGGCCTGGTGCTCGGCCGCCAGCGCGTTGGTCAGCTCGGTCAGGTCGCCGTCCATGATGAAGTCGAGCTTGTAGAGCGTCAGGTTGATGCGGTGGTCCGTCATGCGCCCCTGCGGGTAGTTGTAGGTGCGGATGCGCTCGCTGCGGTCGCCCGAGCCGATCAGGCTCTTGCGGGTGGCCGCCTCCTTCGACTGCTGCTCGCGCAGCTGGACGTCCTTGATGCGCGCGGCCAGCACCTTCATGGCCGAGGCCTTGTTCTTGTGCTGGCTGCGGTCGTCCTGGCATTCGACCACGATGCCGGTCGGCAGGTGGGTCAGGCGCACGGCCGAATCGGTCTTGTTGATGTGCTGGCCGCCGGCGCCCGAGGCGCGGTAGGTGTAGATGCGCAGGTCGGCCGGGTTGATGTTGACGTCCTCGACCTGGTCGGCCTCCGGCATCACCGCCACGGTGCAGGCCGAGGTGTGGATCCGGCCCTGGGTTTCGGTGGCCGGCACGCGCTGCACGCGGTGTCCGCCCGACTCGAAGCGCAGGCAGTTCCAGGCGCCCTCGCCCTCGACCGCGAACACCACCTCCTT
>JACMLV010000040.1 GCA_014379395.1 Burkholderiaceae bacterium | reverse complement strand
TGCTCGACCGTGTCGGGCAGCTTGGCGCCGTGCTCGGAAAAAAACTTGATGCCGTTGTCGTGGAACGGATTGTGCGAAGCGGAGATCACCACGCCTGCCGCCAGGCGCAAGGCGCGCGTCAGATACGCCACGGCCGGCGTTGGCATCGGGCCGGCCAGCATGACGTCGACCCCGGCGGCCGAAAAGCCGGCCTCGAGCGCCGCCTCCAGCATGTAGCCGGAAATCCGGGTGTCTTTGCCAATCAGCACGGTCGGCTTGACCGTGGCCGTTTGTGCCTTCGCCAGTACCTTCCCGGCTGCATAGCCCAAGCGCATGACAAAGTCGGGCGTGATCGGTGAAACGCCCACCAACCCGCGAATGCCATCGGTTCCAAAATATTTACGTGCCATAGGGTTCTCTTCGTTTCAAATTGAATTGTTCATTGCTGCTTGCCAGACCTTGAAAGCATCCACCGTTTCGGCCACATCGTGCACGCGCACGATGCTTGCGCCATGCGCGACGGCCGCCAGCGCGCCGGCCAGGCTGCCGGCCAGGCGCTGCTCGACCGGCTTGCCGGTGACGGCGCCGATCATCGATTTGCGCGACAAGCCGGCCAGCAGCGGCAAGCCGAGTTCGGCGCGCATGCGCGCGCCCGCCTTGAGCAGGGCGTAATTGTGTTCGACCGTCTTGCCAAAGCCGAAGCCGGGATCGATGCACAGCCGTTCCGGGGCGATGCCGGCCGCCGTCATGGTGGCCACCCGCTCGCCCAGGAAGGCGATGACCTCGGCCACGACGTCGTCGTAGGCCGGGCGCTGCTGCATGGTCTGCGGCGCGCTTTGCATGTGCATGATGCACAGCGCGCAGTCGCTGTCCGCCACCGCTTCGAGCGCGCCGGGAGCGCGAAAGCCGTTGATGTCATTGATCATGTCGGCGCCGGCGGCGATCGCTTCGCGCATCACCTCGGGCTTGTAGGTGTCGACCGAGAGCGGCTTGCCGCAATCGCGCAGAGCGTACAGCGCCGGCATCACGCGCCGCAGTTCTTCCCCGAGCGGCAAGGCGGGCGCCCCGGGCCGGCTCGACTCGCCGCCGATGTCGATGATGTCGACGCCGTCGGCGATCATCTGCTCGGCGCGCGCCAGCGCGAATTCGAGCGCCTGGTATTGGCCGCCGTCGGAAAACGAATCGGGCGTCAGGTTCAGGATGCCCATGACGACCGCCTGATCGCCCAAATTGAAACCGAACCGCCCGAACTGGAGGTAATGTCGCATCGAATAGTCCGAAAACGGTGGTGCGCGCCGCGCGCGCATGAAAAAAGGGCGAGGATCGCTCCCCACCCTTCGTCTTTGTGTCTTACTTTACTGCCGGCATTGCAAGATGGCTGCGCCGATCAGGCCGGGGCGGTGGCGTTGGGCGAGATGCCGCCCGCGCCGCTGTCGCCCGAGTTGCGGCGCGGCGGGATGCCGGCCTTCGGCGGGCGCGGCTCGTTGCCGGCCATGATGTCGTTGATCTGGTCGGCGTCGATGGTTTCCCATTCGAGCAGCGCCTTGCTCATCATTTCGACCTGTTCGCGGTGCTCCTCGAGCAGCTTGCGCGACAGCGCGTACTGCTGGTCGAGGATGCTGCGGATTTCGGCGTCGACCTTTTGCTGGGTCGCCTCGGAAATCGTCTTGGCCGAGCCGCCGAAGAAGCCTTCCTGCTGGCTGTCCTCGTAGACCATCACGCCCATGCTGTCGGACATGCCGAAGCGCGTCACCATCGAGCGCGCCAGTTTGGTGGCGCGGGAGAAATCGTTCGAGGCGCCGGTCGACATCTGGCCAACGAAAATCTCTTCGGCGATGCGTCCGCCGAACAGGATCGAAATCTCTTCCAGCATCTTGTCCTTGTAGCCGGACAGGTTGTCATGCTCGGGCAACTGCCAGGTCAGGCCAAGCGCCCAGCCGCGCGGCATGATGGTGACCTTGTGCACCGGATCGGCCTTCGGCAACAGCTTGGCGACGACCGCGTGGCCCGACTCGTGGTAGGCGGTGTTGCGGCGCTCTTCCTCGCGGATGATCATCGACTTGCGCTCCGGACCCATGAAGATCTTGTCTTTGGCGTCTTCGAAATCGGACATTTCGACCAAGCGCTTGCTGCGCCGCGCGGCGAACAGGGCCGCCTCGTTGACCAGGTTGGCCAGGTCGGCGCCGGACATGCCCGGCGTGCCGCGCGCCAGCACGTCGGCCTTGACGTCGGTGCTGATCGGCACTTTGCGCATGTGCACGTTCAAGATCTGTTCGCGGCCGCGGATGTCGGGCAGGCCGACCGAAACCTGGCGGTCGAAACGGCCCGGACGCAGCAGCGCCTTGTCGAGCACGTCGGCGCGGTTGGTCGCGGCCACCACGATGACGCCGGAATTGGCTTCGAAGCCGTCCATCTCGACGAGCAACTGGTTGAGCGTCTGTTCGCGCTCGTCGTTGCCGCCGCCCATGCCGGCGCCGCGGTGACGACCGACCGCGTCGATCTCGTCGATGAAGATGATGCAAGGCGAATGCTTCTTCGCGTTCTCAAACATGTCGCGCACGCGCGAGGCGCCCACGCCGACGAACATTTCGACGAAGTCGGAACCGGAGATCGAGAAGAACGGCACCTTGGCCTCGCCGGCGATGGCGCGCGCCAGCAGGGTCTTACCGGTGCCCGGAGGGCCGACCATCAGCACGCCGCGCGGAATGCGTCCGCCCAGCTTCTGGAATTTGCTCGGGTCTTTCAGGAAGTCGACCACTTCGTTCACTTCCTCCTTGGCCTCGTCGCAGCCGGCGACGTCGGCGAAGGTGACGGTGTTGCTGGCCTCGTCCATCATGCGCGCCTTCGACTTGCCGAAGGAGAACGCGCCGCCCTTGCCGCCGCCTTGCATCTGGCGCATGAAAAACACCCACACGCCGATCAAGAGCAGCATCGGGAACCACGACACGAACACCTGCTGCAGGAACGACGGCTCCTCCGGCGGCTTGACGTCGAAGCGCACGCCGTTGTCGCGCAGGTCGCCGATCAGGCCGCGATCGAGGAAGGTGGCGGTGGCGCGCACCTTGGTGTCGTCAATGCGGGTGGCGGTGATGTTGCCGCCCTCGATCAGGACTTCCTTGATGCGCTTGGCCTTGACGTCATCGAGCAAATCGGAATAAGCGATGGCCTTGCTGCCGCCGGTGACGCCATGGCTGTCGAACTGCTTGAACAGCATGAACAGGAGCAGCGCGACGACTACCCAGATGGCAGATTTGGAAAACATGTTATTCACGAAAACTCCTTGGATGCGATGGGCATCTTTTTCCTGTAGCTAGAACCGCGATTTTACCCGCAAATAAGCAAGCCGTGCCAAAGCCGGCCATTCGTGCGCCGAAACGCGGCGTCGGTGCGGAAGGTGCCGGAATGCGGCGTCGCGCTTTGTCGCAATGCGGGCAAGGCGCGCCCCTTCCCCGTCGATATATGGCTGCCCCTGTTAAATATCAAGGGCGGAATCGTCCGCCAGCGCCGTATTTTCCGCCGGATGCTTCACGCCGCGCCCCATCAGGAAAATTTCGGACGATTTGTCGCGGCTCGCCTTCGGCTTTTTCTGCGTCACAACCTTGAATTCGGCGCGGAATTTTTCAACGATCTGACTGTAGCCGGTGCCGTTGAAACACTTCACCAGCAACACGCCGGAGGGCTTCAGGTGCATCTGCGAAAATTCGATCGCCAGATCGATCAGGTGCTCCATGCGCGCGGCGTCGGCGGTGGCGATGCCCGACAGATTCGGTGCCATGTCCGACAGCACCAGATCGGCCTTGCGCCCTTCCAGCACCACTTGCAGCTGGCGCAGCACGCGCGCTTCGCGGAAGTCGCCCTGGATGAAATGCATGTCGGCGATCGGCTCCATTGGCAGCATGTCGAGGCCGATGATGGTGCCGTTGATGCCGCCGCCGTCCTTGCCGGCCAGCTTGCGCCGCGTGTATTGCCCCCAACTACCGGGCGTGCAACCGAGGTCGACGATGACCTGGCCCGGCTTGATCAGCTTTTCCTCTTCGTCGATTTCCTTAAGCTTGTAAGCCGCCCGCGCACGATAGCCTTCCTTCTGGGCCAACTTCACATAGGGATCGTTAATATGGTCGTGTAACCAGTTTTTGTTTAATTTCTTCTTTGCCATTCGCGTAGAATACTGCTTTTAAGGGATTACTGAAATTATTATGCTAAAACTTACACCCGTAGAGCGCAGCGCATTGCGCGCCGAAGCCCACGCTTTGAAGCCCGTCGTCATCATCGGCGAAGCGGGCCTGACGCCCGCCGTCATCAAGGAAATCGAGTTGGGCCTCGATTCGCACGGACTGATCAAAGTGCGCGTGTTCGGCGACGACCGCGAAGCGCGGGTTGGGATGTACGAGACGATTTGCGCGCAATTGGATGCGGCGCCGGTACAACATATTGGCAAGCTGCTGGTGATTTACCGTCCGAAAAAAGAAGTGGTCAAGGAACGCAGTGGCAAAACCGGCAAGGGCCTGCGTGAAGTCACCATCGTGAAACCTAGCCCGAGCGGCACCAAGCGGCCGTCCGTCACCAAGGTGATGATCAAGGGTAACGAGCGCGTCACCGAGGGTGGCTCGATCAAGCGCGCCAAGCCGCGTCAGACCAGCGCCAAGAAAAGCGCCCTGGGCAGCAAGTAAGCCTCGGCCAGCGGGTGGCGCCGGGTTTCCCCGCGCCGCCGCCCGGCAGCCACTCTCCCGCCGCATCCGCTACTGCCTGGCAATCAAAAAGCCGGCCAGCACGCTCTGAATCAAATACATCACGCTCGACACGCCGTGCAGCATGCCAAAGCGCGCGCTTTGCTGCGAGGCGCCGATGCCGGCCGGCCCGGCCGCCTCGCGCAGCGCCGCCATCACCGGCTGGATGCCGAGTTGGATCGTCAGCGTGCAAGCGAGCATCGCCAGCGCGATCAGCATCAGGCCGCGGCGGCGCCGCGGCGCCAGTTCGTTCGCGCCCCACTGCAACAACACCAGCAACAACAACGCGCAGGCGACCGACACCCAGGCCTGGTTGCGGAACATCGCGCCGGCGATGCTGCCGGCCAGCATCCGGTCGGGCAGGATCGCGAACAAAGTCGGCGCGACCAGATAGCCGACCGTCCACAAGCTGCCGGCCCACAGGGCGGCGACCAGCCAGCGCAGGCGCGTCAATGGCATCGGATGCGCATCAGATGTAGAGCACTTCCAGGATCTCGTATTCGCGCGGGCCGGACGGCGCCTGCACTTCGACCACGTCGCCGGCGTACTTGCCGATCAGGGCGCGCGCGATCGGCGAGGTCACCGACACCTTGTTCAACTTCAGGTCGGCTTCGTCGAGGCCGACGATCTGGTAGGTCACCTTCGAGCCGGACTCCATGTCCTCGAGGTTGACGGTGGCGGCGAACACGACGCGCCCTTCGGCGTCGAGCGTGGTCGGGTCGATGATCTGGGCCGCGCCCAGCTTGCCTTCCAGCTCGGCGATGCGGCCTTCGACGAAAGCCTGGCGCTCCTTGGCCGCGTCGTACTCGGCGTTTTCCGACAGGTCGCCGTGCGAACGCGCCTCGGCGATGGCGTCGATGACGATGCGGCGCTCTTTGGTCTTAAGTTGATGCAACTCTTCCTTCAAGAGTTCCGCGCCGTATTTGGTAAGGGGGACTGAGGTCATGTTTTCTCTAGTATCTGCAAAATGAATTCGGGCCGATATCGGGGGCCGGTATCGGAGGCCGGAAGCACCAAGTGAAAACCACAGAGGCCGCGCAATCCTGCCGCGCGGGGCTCTGTGGTTGGGGGTGCTGCTAATCGGGCTTAGTTTAAGGTTTTATGCAAGCCTTGTAAATCGTAGACGCGCAACTCGTCGAGGTGGCGGATGCCTTCGACCGCCGCTTCGGCGCCGGCGATGGTGGTGTAGGTCGTCACGCCGGCGGCCAGGGCCGAGGTGCGGATCGCGCGCGAATCGATGATCGCGCTGCGCTTTTCTTCGACCGTGTTCACCACCAGCACGATTTCATGGTTCTTGATCATGTCGACCACGTGCGGACGGCCTTCGATCACCTTGTTCACCGGCGTGACCGGGATGCCGGCGGCGGCGATCACTGCGGCCGTGCCCTTGGTCGCGACCAGCGTGAAGCCGCTCTCGACCAGGTCGCGCGCCACTTGCACGGCGCGCGGCTTGTCCGACACCTTCACGCTCAGGAACACCTTGCCCGACTTCGGCAACTTGACGCCGGCGCCCAGCTGCGACTTGACGAAGGCCTCACCGAAGGTCTGGCCCACGCCCATCACTTCGCCGGTCGATTTCATTTCCGGGCCGAGGATGGTGTCCACGCCGGGGAACTTGACGAACGGGAACACGGCTTCCTTGACGCTGAAGTAAGGCGGCACCACTTCCTTGGTCACGCCCTGCGAGGCGAGCGACTGGCCGACCATGCAGCGCGCGGCGATTTTCGCCAGTTGCAGGCCGGTCGCCTTGGACACGAACGGCACCGTGCGCGAGGCGCGCGGATTGACTTCGAGCACGTAGACCACGTCCTTGAGCACGCCGTCGATGGCCTGCTTCTGGATCGCGAACTGCACGTTCATCAGGCCGACCACGTTCAGGCCCTTGGCCATCAGCGCGGTCTGGCGCTTGAGTTCGTCGATCGTGTCCTGCGCCAGCGAGTAAGGCGGCAGCGAGCAGGCCGAGTCGCCCGAGTGCACGCCGGCTTGCTCGATGTGCTCCATGACGCCGCCGATGAAGGTGGTTTCGCCGTCGGAGATGCAGTCGACGTCGCACTCGATGGCGTCGTTCAGGAAGCGGTCCAGCAGCACCGGCGAATCATGCGAGACCTTGACCGCCTCGCGCATGTAGCGCTCGAGGTCGCGCTGCTCGTGCACGATTTCCATCGCCCGCCCGCCCAGCACGTAGGAAGGACGCACCACCAGCGGATAGCCGATTTCCTGCGCCAGCAACAAGGCGTCGGCCTCGGTGCGCGCGGTGCGGTTCGGCGGTTGGCGCAGTTCGAGCTTGTGCAGCAATTGCTGGAAACGCTCGCGGTCTTCGGCCGCGTCGATCATGTCGGGCGAGGTGCCGATGATCGGCACGCCGTTCGCCTCCAGGTCGAGCGCCAGCTTCAACGGCGTCTGGCCGCCGTACTGGACGATCACGCCGACCGGCTTTTCGATGGCGACGATTTCCAGCACGTCTTCCAGCGTCAGCGATTCGAAGTACAGGCGGTCGGAGGTGTCGTAGTCGGTCGACACGGTTTCCGGATTGCAGTTGACCATGATGGTCTCGTAGCCGTCCTCGCGCATCGCCAGCGCCGCGTGCACGCAGCAGTAGTCGAATTCGATGCCCTGGCCGATGCGGTTCGGGCCACCGCCCAGCACCATGATCTTCTTCTTGTCGGTCGGCTTGGACTCGCACTCCTCGTCGTAGGTCGAGTACATGTAGGCCGTGTCGGTCGCGAACTCGGCCGCGCAGGTGTCGACCCGCTTGTAGACCGGACGGATGGCCAGCGCGTGGCGCCGCTCGCGCACCGCCTTGTCGGTGGTCTTGAGCAGGAAGGCCAGGCGGCGATCCGAGAATCCTTTTTGCTTCAGGCGGTACAGCGTCGCCTTGTCGAGCGCGGCCAGCGACTGGGTTTCCAGCCACAGTTCGAGGTCGACGATCTCTTTAATTTGAATCAGGAACCACGGATCGATATGGGTCAGGTCTTGCACTTCCTGCAGCGTGAAGCCCTGGGCGAAGGCGTCGCCGACGTACCAGATGCGTTCCGGGCCGGGCTCGCCCAGCTCTTCCTCGATCTTCTCGCGCTCGATGGTCTTCTGGTTCATGCCGTCGACGCCCACTTCCAGGCCGCGCAGCGCCTTCTGGAACGACTCCTGGAAGGTGCGCCCGATCGCCATCACCTCGCCCACCGATTTCATCTGGGTGGTCAGGTGGTGGTCGGCGGCCGGGAATTTCTCGAACGTGAAACGGGGGATCTTGGTGACGACGTAATCGATCGACGGCTCGAACGAGGCCGGGGTCTGGCCGCCGGTGATCTCGTTGCGCAATTCATCGAGCGTATAGCCGACCGCCAGCTTGGCGGCGATCTTGGCGATCGGAAAACCGGTCGCCTTCGAGGCCAGCGCGGACGAACGCGACACGCGCGGATTCATCTCGATGACGATCATGCGGCCGTCGTCCGGATTGATCGCGAACTGCACGTTGGAGCCGCCGGTGTCGACGCCGATCTCGCGCAGCACCGCCAGCGAGGCGTTGCGCATGATCTGGTATTCCTTGTCGGTCAGGGTCTGCGCCGGCGCGACGGTGATCGAGTCGCCGGTGTGCACGCCCATCGGGTCGAGGTTTTCGATCGAGCAGATGATGA
>JACMLV010000376.1 GCA_014379395.1 Burkholderiaceae bacterium | reverse complement strand
GGCGCGCCACCGGCGCCACCGCGCCGCCGCCAAGCTCGAGGCTGGCGAGAATGCGGCGCTGGTCGTGCGGTGCCCGGCCCGACAGATCCGGGTTGGCGTTGCGCAGCGTTGGCTGTTTTGGAACACGCACAATATCACCTCCCATTTGACGCAGTATTTATCAATACTTTCCTGACAGCATAGGATGAGGCCTTCCCCATCCTTGACGGAGGGCCCGATGCTGATCGTCCTGGTGCTGATGTATTTCTTGCTGGCTTGTTTCGCCGGCTGGCTGCTCGTGTTTCCCAGCGGGCGCGAGGCGCTGCTGGTGGCGATGGCCAATTTCGGTCCGCGCTGGAACCGCCGCCTGCGGCGCCTCAATCGCGGCGGCGCCAGCGGCGCCGCCGCGCTGCATCGATCGAGCCACTCGACGCTGGCGCGCTGCCGCCGCTTCGTGCGCCGCCACCGCTGGCTGTCGCTGGCGGCCACCGCGCTGATCACGCTGCCGCCGGTGCTGGTGCTGGTGTTTGGCGAGGGCAACATGCTCGACGACTATGACAGCGACAGCCGCCCGATCAATGCCCAGGTCAGCGAGCTGCTGCGCGGCGAGCAGCTGGCGCCGCCGCCGCTGGTGTTCGCCACCCTGGAGGTGGAGCGGCTGCGCCCGCTGCTGGTGAGCGCGAGCCGCAACTGGTTGTTGCTCGACGACGATTTCCGGCGCCGCCTGTGGCTGCTGTTCAAGATCATGAGGGAGCGCCACGGCTACGACATGGCCTTGCTGGAGGGCTATCGCAGCCCGGAGCGGCAAAACCTGCTCGCCGCCGCCGGCCCGGGCGTGACCAACGCGAAGGCGTTTCAAAGCTATCACCAGTACGGCCTGGCCGCCGATTGCGCCTTTCTTCGCGACGGTAAATTACTTATTTCGGAAAAGGATCCCTGGGCCATGCGCGGTTATCGCCTGTACGGCGAAGAGGCCGAGGCGCTCGGCCTGCGCTGGGGCGGGCGCTGGGCCATGATGGACTTCGGCCACACCGAGTTGCGGCCACCGCGCGGCAAGAAAAAGTAGGCGGCGCCAGCCGGACGCGTCCTTATTCTAGTGCCTGGGCGCAACACCGGCCGCGCCCGGGACGGAGAAAGTTGACTGGCGTCAACCCGCCCGGGCCACGCGAGCGCCATGCTTTCCGTAGCGCAATTGTTGCTTGAACTCAAGAAAGTCGGGCTTTATCGGTGTCAACATTGATTGACCCGGAGCCACTTTTCAAGCCGGCCCGCCCGCGCGCCACCACTTCCGATCCCTCCCATGAAGCGACGAATCTGGCACTTCCTTTGCGAACCGCGCAACCTCGCCATCCTCGGCCTGGCCGCCCTGTTGGCGGTGTTTTATGTCGGTGCCGAACTGCTGGAACTGGCCGCGCTGTGGGCTCTGGCCGGCTTCGCCGCCGTGCTGGCGGCGCTGCCGCTGGCGTGGTGGTGGCGCCGGCGCCGCGCCCGCCGCGCCGCCGGCCTGCTCGAGCAGGGCATCGCCGGCGCCGACGGCGCGGCCGCGCCGGGCGGCTCCGACCGGGACGAGCTCAAGCTGATCCGCAAAAGCCTGCTGGCCGCCAT
>JACMLV010000375.1 GCA_014379395.1 Burkholderiaceae bacterium | reverse complement strand
GCCTGATGACCATAGCAAATCGGTCCCACCCCTTCCCATCCCGAACAGGACCGTGAAACGATTTTGCGCCGATGATAGTGCTGCAACCAGTGTGAAAGTAGGTTATCGTCAGGCTAGTTATATGAAAAACCCCGCGCGAGCCATTGAGCCGCGCGGGTTTTTTTTCGTCTAAAAATATTTGAATCAAAAAAGCGGGCCGGAATGGAAATCCATTCGGGCCCGCTTTTTTATCTGGTCTATCAGGTTTGTTGTCCGAAGCTTAGAAGTGATAGCCGGCTTTGACCACGAGGAAATTCACGCCGCTGTTCGGCTTTTTGTAGCCGCCGTTGGAGAAATGCTGGATCTTCGCCGCGACTTCCCATTTGTTGTCGAACACATAGCCGATGCCGAGATGGTCGCCAAACTGGAAGCGGGTCGACAAGCGGTTGTCGGCGTTGTTGTACAGGTCGGATAAGCGGTGCACACCGATTCCGCCTTCGTAATAGATGCCTTTTTTGTCATCGCGCTCGAAACGGAACACGGGAGTAAAACCGATATCCGTCAGATTCTGTTTTGCTCCCGGAACGTTCTGGTACTGGGTTCCGCGCCAAGCGCCGAAACTGGCCTCCCAATAGCCGCTCAGGTGCGTTCCGTTCGATTGAAACCAGCGCGTGTTCCAATCGGATTGCAGGCCGACGCGCACCATTTGAACCTTGTCGCCGTGGGCGTATTCCAACGCGGCCGAATCGATCAATTTATTGTCGGCGGCAAAGCTGGATTGCGCCATCACCAGGGCGGCTGTGGCGGCCAAAAACTTGAGTCGTGTATTTGGGCAGAGCATCTTCTCTTCCTGTAAAAGTAATCAAGCGAGCAAAATCCGACTTGCATTGTAACCGGGGTTTTCTTGGTGCGTACGCCGGGCCGGTGTTGTTACAATCGACGCTTTGCGCAATCCATCAGGAGCTTCAATGACATCTGCAATCCACATCGCATTTCTCGGCATCGGCTTGATGGGCGATCCGATGGCACGCCGACTGTTGCAGGCCGGCTATCGCGTTACCGCTTGGAATCGCACGCAAGCCAAGGCCGATGCGTTGGCCGGGGCAGGCGCGCAGGTGGCGGCGGCGGTTGGCGATGCGGTGCGGCAGGCGAATGTTGTCATTTCAATGTTGGAAGCCGGGCCGGTGGTGGCCCAGGTGATCGATGTCGCGCTGCCCGATTTGGCGCCCGGCGCGCTGTGGATCGACATGAGTTCGACCCGGCAATCGGAGGCGCAACAGTTCCATGCGCGGCTGCAGGCGAGCGGTTGCCGTTTCATCGATGCGCCCGTGTCCGGCGGCGTCGCCGGTGCCCAGGCCGGAACACTGGCCATCATGGCCGGCGCCAGTGCCGCCGATTATGCGGGGGTAGACGGTTTGTTCGGCGCGATGGGCCGCCCGACCCTGGTCGGCCCGGCCGGCAGCGGACAAGTCGCCAAGCTGTGCAACCAGTTGATCGTCGGCGCCACGCTGAACATCGTGGCGGAAGCCTTGCTGCTGGCCCAGGCGGCCGGCGCCGATCCGGCCGCCGTGCGCGCTGCGATACGCGGCGGTTTCGCCGAAAGCCGGATTCTGGATTTGCACGGTCAGCGCATGTTGGAGCGCAATTTCGTCGCCGGCGGGCAGGTCAAGAGCCAGGTCAAGGATATGAACAACATCCTCGCGGCGGCCGAGGCGGCCGGCGTTACATTGCCGGTGACAAAGGTGGTGAGCGAGCGCTACCACGCGATCGAGGAGGTCTACCCGACGGCCGACCACTCTGCCGCGCTGCTGGCCCTGGAGCAGCTGAACCAGGGCCAGCGCCTGGGCAGCGGGCCCGACAAAATCTAGTGTCCTGAGTTGCTAGTTCGTTGACAAGTAAATGTGGCGGTATCGGGCCGATTCTCGCCATATTTAGTCGACGAATCTGCAACTCAGGACACTAGGTCAGGCCGGCAGGCTCATTTCCGCCAGCCGCACCCAGTAGCTGGCGCCGATCGGCAGCAGATCGTCGTTGAAGTCGTAGCTGCCGTTGTGCAGCACGCAGGGACCGAGCCCGTGCCCGCCGCCGCGATGCTCGCCCTCGCCATTGCCGATAAAAATGTAGCAGCCGGCTTTCTTTTGCAGGAAGAAGGCGAAGTCCTCGGCGCCCATGGTCGGCTCGACATTGGCGTCGACCCGCTCGGCCCCGACCACCGCCTTCATCACTTCGACGGCGAACGCGGTTTCCTTGGGATGATTGACCAGCGGCGGATAGTTGCGTCGGAACTCGAACTCGACCTGCGCGCCGAAGCCGGCCGCCGTGTGTTCGGCCACTTCGCGCATGCGGTGTTCGATCAGGTCCAGCACCGGCGTGGTGAAGGTGCGCACGGTGCCGCCCATGGTTGCCTCATCGGCGATGATGTTGGTGGCGCTGCCGGCGTGGATTTGCGTGATCGACAGCACGGCGGTGTCGAGCGGATTTTTTTCGCGCGTGATGATGGTCTGCCAGCTTTGCGCGATCTGTATCGCGATCATGACCGGATCGATGCCCTTGTGCGGCTGCGCCGCGTGCGCCCCCTTGCCCTTGACCACCACGTGGAATTCATTGCTCGACGCCATCATCGGGCCGGCCGTCACGCTCATGCTGCCGACCGGCGAGCCGGGCCAGTTGTGCATGCCATAAATCGCGTCCATCGGAAACTGCGTGAACAAGCCGTCGTCCATCATTTGCCGCGCGCCGGCGCCGCCTTCCTCGGCCGGCTGGAAGATCAGGTAGACGGTGCCGTCGAAGTTGCGGTGCGCGGCCAGATGGTGCGCCGCGCCCAGCAGCATGGCGGTGTGGCCATCGTGGCCGCAGGCGTGCATCTTGCCCGGATATTGCGACGCGTAGGCGAACTGGTTGAGCTCCTGCAACGGCAGCGCGTCCATGTCGGCGCGCAGGCCGATGGCGCGCGTCGAGTTGCCGTTCTTGACGATGCCGACCACGCCGGTGCCGCCCAGCCCGCGCACCACCGGGATGCCCCATTCGCTCAGCTTGGCGGCGATCAGATCCGAGGTGCGGCGCTCCTCGTAACACAATTCGGGATGGGCATGCAGCTCGTGCCGGATGCGTCGCAGCTCGGATTGGAACGCCATGATGGGTTCAACTAAATTCATCGGACTCTCCAAAATATTCACGCGCCCGTGGTGGTGGCGGCTGCTCGCCGGCGGGCAGGTTTTGATCGCAAACATGCACGTTTAATAGTGCATTGTAGCCCTTGTTCAGCTCTGAAATCCAGCCAGCCGGAGCGCATCGCCTACGCCGGCTCAGAATCGTTTACATTAAAGGTTGCGCGTGCCGCGATCCTGCGGCGGGGCGTGAAAAAAGTGGTGCTGAAAGTGCGGTCATGAAGACGATTCCTGCGAAACTGGTGTGGCCGGCGCGTTTGGTGGCGGGGGGCGCGGCGGCGGCCGTGATCGGCGGCTGCGCCCAGCTCGGTTATTACGCGCAGGCGGCGCAGGGCCAGTACTCGCTGTGGTCGGAGGCGCGCTCGATCGACGACTGGATGGGCGATCCGGCCACCGACCCCAAGCTCAAGGCGCGGCTGGAAAAAGCGCGCCAGATCCGCCGCTTCGCCGTCCGGGAATTGGGTCTGCCCGACAATGGCAGCTACAAGAATTACGCCGCGCTCAAGCGCTCATACGTATTGTGGAACGTGGTCGCCACGCCCGAGTTGTCGCTCAAGCCGCTGCAATGGTGCTTCCCGATCGCCGGCTGCGTCAGCTACCGCGGCTATTACAGCAAGGACGACGCCAGCGCCTACGCCGGCAGCTTGCGCGCCGACCACCACGATGTGCAGGTCGGCGGCGTGCCGGCCTATTCGACGCTGGGCTGGTTCGACGATCCGCTGCTGTCGACCTTCATCAATTACAACGACGCCGAACTGGCGCGCATGATCTTCCACGAGCTCGCGCACCAGGTCGTCTACGTTCCCGGCGACACCCAGTTCAACGAAGCCTTCGCCACCTCGGTGGAGGAGGCCGGCGTGGCGCGCTGGCTGGAGAAATACGGCGACGCGCGCATGCACGAGGGCTATGTGAAATACACGGGGCGGCGCAAGGATTTCCTGGCGCTGCTGCTCAAGCACCGCGGCGCGCTCGAGGCGACCTACGCGGCCAAGATCCCGGATCGCGTCAAGCGGCAGGAAAAGGCGCGCATCTTCGCCGAACTGAAGGACGAGTATCAAGTGCTCAAGGCGAGTTGGGGCGGTCACGCCGGCTACGACCGCTGGTTCGCCGAGCCGCTCAGCAACGCGCATCTGGCCTCGGTCGCCGCCTACAACGATTTGCTGCCGGGCTTTCGCGCCCTGCTGGCGCAGGAACAGCGCTTCTCCGGTTTCTATACCGCCGTGCAGGCGCTGGCCCGGCTCGATCAGGAGCAGCGCCAGCGCCTGTTGCGCCAGCTGGCTCCGCCCGAACCGACGCCACTGCCGGCGCCGGCGCCGGGCGCCACGGCCGCCGCGCCGCCAAATTGATGATCTTGCGTGGCGGCAAGGCGTTAGAGGGCTTATTCCAATAGAGTCCAAAGCGCTTGCGCCGCAACCGGGGCGCCGCTAGCATCACAGACGGTAACCCGAGTACCCGCGTGAGGATGGCACTATGCGCTGCTTTCCACGACGAAAAACATGAGACTGAGAGGCACAGGATGGAAAAAATTTGGCTGAAGTCCTATCCGCCGGGCGTGCCCGCGGAGATCGACCCGGATCGCTACCGTTCGCTGGTGCATTTGCTGGAAGAGTCGTTCCAGAAATACGCGCAGCGCAACGCCTTTGTCTGCATGGACAAGTTCCTCACCTACGCCGAACTCGACGCGGCGTCCAGAAAGCTCGGCGCCTACCTGCAAAGCCTCGGTTTGAAGCAGGGCGCGCGGGTCGCCATCATGATGCCCAACGTGCTGCAATACCCGGTCGCCATCGGCGCCATCCTGCGCGCCGGCTACACCGTGGTCAACGTCAACCCGCTCTACACGGCGCGCGAATTGCAGCATCAGCTCAACGATTCGGGCAGCAGCGCCATCATCGTCCTGGAGAACTTCGCCACCACGCTCGAACAGGTGTTGGGGCGCACCGGCGTCAAGCACGTGATCGTCGCCAGCATGGGCGAGATGCTCGGCGCGCTCAAGGGCGCGCTGGTCGATTTTGTGGTGCGCAAGGTGAAAAAACTGGTGCCGCCGTTCTCGCTGCCGCAGGCGGTGCGCTTCAAGCGCGCCCTCGCGCTGGGCGGCGCGATGAAGTTGACGCCGGTCGAGATCGACGCCGCCGATCCCGCCTTCCTGCAGTACACAGGCGGCACCACCGGCATCTCGAAGGGCGCCACGCTGACTCATCGCAACGTGATCGCCAACGTGCTGCAAACCGAGGCCTGGTCTCAGCCCGGCCTGGCCAAGGCGCCGCAGGTGGACGCGCTGACCATCGTCTGCGCGCTGCCGCTGTACCATATCTTCGCGCTGACGGCCTGCGCGATGTGGGGCATGCGGGTCGGCGCGCTCAACATCCTGATCCCCAATCCGCGCGATATCGGCGGCTTCATCAAGGAGCTCGCCAAGTACAAATTCAACATGCTGCCGGCCGTCAATACCCTGTATAACGCGCTGCTCAACCATCCCGAGTTCGCCAAGCTCGATTTCTCCGGCCTCAAGCTGGCCAACGGCGGCGGCATGGCGGTGCAGCAAACCGTCAGCGACAAGTGGCTCAAGACCACCGGCGTGGCGATCATCGAGGGCTACGGCCTGTCCGAAACGGCGCCGGTGGCGACCTGCAACCGCGCCGACAGCACCGAATTCTCCGGCATGATCGGCCTGCCGGTGCCGTCGACCGATATCGCGATCCTGGACGACGACGGCCGCCCGGTGGGGTTCGGCCAGCCCGGCGAGATCGCCATCCGCGGCCCGCAGGTGATGGCCGGCTACTGGAACCGCCCCGACGAAACGGCCAAGGCGATGACGGCCGACGGCTTTTTCAAGTCGGGCGACGTCGGCATCATGGACGAGCGCGGCTACGTGAAGATCGTCGACCGCAAGAAGGACATGATCCTGGTGTCGGGCTTCAACGTCTATCCGAACGAGGTCGAGGCGGTGGTGGCGGCCCACCCGGGCGTGCTCGAATGCGCCTGCGTCGGCGTGCCGGACGAACACTCGGGCGAGGCGGTCAAAGTGTTCGTGGTGCGGCGCGATCCGAAGCTGGGCACCGAGGCGCTGGCGGAGTATTGCCGCGAGCAGCTGACCGGCTACAAGCGGCCGAAATACATCGAATTCCGCGATGAATTGCCGAAGACGAATGTCGGCAAAATCCTGCGCCGCGCCTTGCGCGACGAAAAAACGGCCGCCGCATAAGGCCGACGGCCCGAGAGCAAGGCCGGACTGCTTCCCAGTCCGGCAAGCCGCCAGCCGGCCGGGCGCAGGCGCACCAACCCACACCTATAAAAACGACGAGGCAACCGATGGAAAAAATTTGGCTGACATCCTACCCGCCCGGCATGCCGGCCGAAATCGATGCGACGCAATACCGCTCGATCACGCACTTGCTGGAGGAGGCGTTTCGCGCCTACGCCGACCGCAACGCCTATGTCTGCATGGACAAGTTCCTCACGTATCGCGAGCTCGACCGCATGTCGCAACAGCTCGGCGCCTGGCTGCAAGGCCGCGGCCTGGCGCCCGGCGCGCGGGTGGCGATCATGCTGCCCAACGTGCTGCAATATCCGGTCGCGATGGCGGCCATCCTGCGCGCCGGCTATGTGGTGGTGAACGTCAATCCGCTCTACACGCCGCGCGAACTGCAGCACCAGCTGATCGATTCCGGCGCCGAGGCGATCATCGTGCTGGAAAACTTCGCCACCACCGTCGAGCAGGTCGTCGCGCACACCGGCGTCAAGCACGTCGTGGTGGCGACGATGGGCGATTTGCTGGGCGGCGCGAAGGGCATGCTGGTCAATTTCGTGGTGCGCAATATGAAGAAGATGGTGCCGGCCTTTTCGCTGCCCGGCGCGGTCTCCTTCAAGCAGGCGCTGGCCGAGGGCGCGCGCCGGACGCTCAAGCCGGCCGAGCTGGGCCATGACGACATCGCCTTCCTGCAATACACCGGCGGCACCACCGGCGTGTCCAAGGGCGCGGTGCTGCTGCACCGCAACGTGATCGCCAACGTGCTGCAAAACGAAGCCTGGCTGCAACCGGTGATGACCGGCCGGGCGCCCGGCGAGCAATTGGTGTTCGTCTGCGCGTTGCCGCTGTACCACATCTATTCGCTGACGGTCAGCGCGCTGATGGGCAGCCGGCTGGGCGGCATGAACCTGTTGATCCCGAACCCGCGCGACATTCCCGGCTTTGTCAAGGAACTGGGCAAGTACAAGGTCGCCATCTTCCCGGCGGTCAACACGCTGTACAACGCGCTGCTCAACGACGCCGACTTCGCCAAGCTCGATTTCTCCAGCTACAAGGTGTGCAATGGCGGCGGCATGGCGGTGCAGCAGGCGGTGGCCGACAAGTGGCTGGCGCTGACCCACTGCCCGATCATCGAGGGCTACGGCCTGTCCGAGACGTCGCCGGTGGCGACGGCGAACCGCTGCGACATCAAGGCCTTCAGCGGCACCATCGGCTTGCCGCTGCCGTCGACCGAGATCGTCATCCTCGACGACAACGGCGCGCCGCTGCCGTTCGGCGAGGCCGGCGAGATCGCCATCCGCGGCCCGCAGGTGATGGCCGGCTACTGGAAGCGCGACGACGAGACCGCCAAGAGCATGACGGCCGACGGCTTTTTCAAGACCGGCGACGTCGGCGTCATGAATCCGCAAGGCTATACGCGCATCGTCGACCGCAAGAAGGACATGATCCTGGTGTCGGGCTTCAACGTCTATCCGAACGAGATCGAGGGCGTGGTGGCGGCGCATCCGGGCGTGCTCGAGTGCGCCTGCGTCGGCGTGCCGGACGAGCACTCGGGCGAGGCGGTCAAGCTGTTCGTGGTGCGCAAGGACCCGGCCCTGAGCGCGGCGCAATTGCTCGACTATTGCAAGCATGAATTGACCGCGTATAAAAAGCCGAAGTACATCGAGTTCCGCGACCAACTGCCGAAGACCAATGTCGGCAAGATCTTGCGCCGCCAGTTGCGCGACGAAAAGCAGACGGCCTAAAAAACGAAAACGGGCCGCGCGGCTTGACGCCGTCGGCCCGTCGATCCGGACTGCGCCGCGGTGTCAGGCGGATAGCCCGGCGGCGCGGAGAGGAGGCCCCGCCGCCGGCGCGTAAGCCGGCGGCGGGGCGCGGGTGCTTCAGTGCAAATTAAAACTTGTGGCGGATGCCGACCGTCAAGGCGCCCGAATTTTTGCCCGCCGCCGGCGCGCTGCCGCCGCTCGACGCGTCGCCGACGAAGTTGGTGCCGGCTGCATCGTTTTTGATGTGACCGTAGGACGTGTAGGCGTTGGTGCGCTTGGACAGGGCGTAGGTGTAGCCGATCGCCAATTGCTTGCCGCCGGTTTGCTTGTTGGTGCGGTCGTCCTTGTTGATGTAGGACGCCATCAGGCTGCCAGCCGCGCCGACCGGCACGGAAACGCCGAGCAAGTAATCGCGGAAATCGTTGCCGTTGCCTTTTTCGGTTTCATAGGCAGCGTGCGCCATCGCGACGCCGAAGTTGTAGGTGGCGCCGACCAGGACCAGTTTCAATTCCGGCTGGGCGACGGCGACGTTGGCGTTGACCTTGTCGTAGGCGACGGCGACCAGCACCGGGCCGTTCGCGTAGGTGCCCGAAAAGCCGATGGTGCGGCCGACGGAGGCGCCGTTCGCGCTTTCGCCGGCGCCGTACAACACGTCGGCGGTGAAGCCGCTCAGGTTCTTGCTGGTGTACTTGATCGCGTTGTTGGTGCGGACGTTGCCAGCGCTCATCAGGTTGGTCGACGCGCCGGTCAGGCCGGTGCCGAACGGATCGATGGTGTCGAGCGCAACGAACAGCGGGTCGTATTGACGGCCCAGGTTCACCGCGCCGAAGTTGCCCGACAGGCCGACGTAGGCTTGACGGCCGAACAAGGCGCCGCCTTGGCGAGCCGTGCCGGTATCGGCGTTGAAGCCGTTTTCGATCTGGAAGTTTGCCTTCAGACCGATACCCAGGTCTTCGGTGCCCTTGAAGCCGAGGCGGTTGCCCGACTGCACGCCGGTTGCCAGCTTGACGATCGAGCCGGCCGCGCCGCCGATTTCGGAAGTGATACCGGCATCCAACAGGCCGTACACGGTGACGGACGATTGGGCCGATGCGGCGCCGGCGAAGGACGCCAGAATGGCGAGGGCGATAGATTTTTTCATTGAATTCTCTCCTGAACTATTAATGTTTTTGTTTATTACCGCCGCATACCTCGCGACGGCGCCAAACTCGGTTGTGAAGCAATGGGGTGGCGCTGGAGCGCCGGCCGGAATGCGCAAGGCGTTCCGGTCGCCGGCGGGTTGCCCGCCAGCCGATGGCGCTACAACATCGTCGTTTTAATTGGTGGGCGTGTTGTTGGGATGGTTGAGAATCTCTTTCATCGCATCGCCCATCGGGAACTTGAATTTCGGGGTGACGAACCACTTGGCATAGATCTTTTGAAATTCGCCGGATTTGTACGCGCTGTCGAGCGCGGCGTTGACGATTTTTTCCAGCGGCGCATCGCCCTTGCGCATCGCGATCGCGATCGGATCGCGCGACAGCGAGGTGTCGAGCATCAGATAGGTTTTCGGATTGTCCGTTTTCGAGGCGAACATGGCGAGCTGGATGTCGTCATGGACAAAGGCGTCGACCTTGCGCTCCTCCAGCAATTTGAACGACTCCGAATTCTCGCGCGAGCGGATGTACTGGATCTTCAAGCCTTTTTGCGCATCCATTTTCGACAGCATCGTCGCGCCCACCGCGCCCTGGGTCAGGACCACGCGCTTTTCCTTCAAGTCGTCGATGCTTTTGATGCCCGAATCGGCGCGCACCAGGATCTTGGTGTCGGCATAAAAAATGGTGTTGGAAAAGCCCAGCGTTTTGGCGCGCTCTTTCAGATTGCTGGTCGCGCCGCATTCCAGGTCGACCGTGCCGTCGCTGATTTTCGCATGGCGGTCGGTGGCCGACAGCAAGACATAATTGATTTTCAATTCGGGCAGGGACAGCGATTTTTTGATGGCGTCGACCACTTGCATGCACAGGTCGAGCGTGTAGCCGGCCGGTTTGTGCTGCGCATTGACGTAAGAAAAGGGCGCCGCCGATTCGCGGTGCCCGATGCTGATGCTGCCGGTGCGCTTGATTTTGCCGAGGGTATCGGCCTCTTGGGCGGAAGCGGCCTGCATAACGGCCAGAAGTGAGACGAGGGCGAGATTGGCGAGACGCATAAAGTACCTAACTGAATTCAATGGTTTTGCATGAACTTAGGAGGCTGTCGGACTTGGGATCGTCGGCTGCGAAAATATCTGGGCGGTCCATATTTCGCCGTTTTCTCGGCCAATAGCTCGCTATTGGCACTGCGAAACCGTCAAAATCTGGCCTCGCCCAGTTATTTTTTCGCTTCGACTCCCCAGGTCCAACAGCCTATGACGGCAGCTAAGAGAAGCCCGCCGTCCTTGGTGATCGTCGCTACTAAATAAATTAGTAGGAATAGAACATGCGTTGAATGTCTTTCGCGTTATTGGTCTTGGTCAGCGCCAGCATCAGCAGGATGCGCGCCTTTTGCGGGTTGAGCGTGTCGGAGACGACGGTGTCCATTTCGTCGTCGTTGGCTTCGCCGTTGCGCGCCACGATGCCCTGGCCGACGCGGCTCGAGCGCACGATCTGCACGCCTTTTTTGCGCGCTTCGAGCAGCGGCGTCTTCATCTGCGCGGCGACGCTGCCGTCGCCGACGCCGGCCTGGATGATGCCTTTGGCGCCGCCGGCGATGAACGCGTCGAGGGCCAGGCGGTTCATGTTGGCGTAGCCGTAGACGATGTCGACTTGCGGCAGGGTGTCGAGCGCGCTGATGTCGAATTCGGTGTCGGCCGTGTGCTTGCGGGTCGACTGGCGATAGAAGTAGGCCTTGTTGCCCTGCATGTAGCCGAGCATGCCCAGTTCCGGCGACTTGAAGGTGTCGGTGGTCGAGGTGTTGGTCTTGGTCACTTCGCGCGCCGCGTTGATCTGGTCGTTCAACGTCACCAGCACGCCCTTGCCGACGGCTTCCTTGCTGCCGGCGAGCAAAACGGCGTTGTACAGGTTGACCGGGCCGTCGGCCGAGATCGCGGTCGACGGACGCATCGCGCCCACGACCACGACCGGCTTGCTGCTCTTGACGGTCAGGTCGAGGAAGTAGGCGGTTTCTTCGATGGTGTCGGTGCCGTGGGTGATGACGATGCCGTCCACGTTCGGCTGGGCCAGCAGCGTGTTGACGCGCTTGGCGAGTTTCAGCCAGTGATCGTTGGTCATGCTTTCGCTGGCGATCTGGAACACTTGTTCGCCCTTGACGTTGGCGACCTTTTTCAATTCCGGCACGGCGGCGATCAGGCGCTCGACGCCGATCGTGGCCGAGGTGTAGCCGATGGTGGTGGTGCTGTCGGCGCCGCTGCCGGCGATGGTGCCGCCGGTGGCCAGGATCACCACGTTCGGCAGTTGAACCTGGGCGGTCTGCGCATACGCCGGCGCGCTCGCCACCAGGTTCCCCATTGCGAGGGCGCCGAACATCAAGCGGGTGCAAAAATAGAGTTTATTGTTAAGCATGTTGTCTCCTTCTGGTTACACCGGCGTGATGCTTATGTGGGTGGTTTGCTTGGACCGGCCCGCTCACTACTCGGCAAAATTGTAATTGTCGGGCAATGATATCGAGATATTGCCAGTGGTTGCGAACGTATAAAGTTATAAATTCAGTGGATATTCGTCTCATTTATTGGACGCCCGCCGGCCAAACTCGGGCATTTTCGGCGTTGCGGCTTCGAGGCCGGCCGGTTCCGGTATAACATCGATAATTTGACGGCCGATATTCATGCGAATCCATAAAAAATCGACGCGTATCCTCGATAAGCATGACCGCCACATTTTGCGCATTCTTCAGCAGGAGGCGCGCATCTCGATGCGCGACTTGGGCGAACGCGTCGGGTTGTCCGTCAGCCCCTGCATCGAGCGCGTCAAGCGCATGGAGCGCGACGGCGTCATCACCGGTTATTACGCCCGCATCGATCCGCAAGCGCTGGGCATGAAGCTGCTGATGTTTGTCGAAATCTCGCTCCAGCAAAAATCCGCTTTGGCCGTCGAGCATTTCCGCATCGAGGTGCTGGACATTCCGCAGGTGCAGGAATGCCATCTGGTGTCGGGCGATTTCGATTTTCTGGTCAAGGCCAGAATTCACGACATGGCCGAGTACCGCACGCTGCTCGAGGATTTGCTGTTGCGCCTGCCGGGCGAGGCGCAATCGAAGAGCTACATCGTGATCGAGGAGATCAAGGAAACCTTCGCGCTGTCGACCGACGTCCTGTAAGCGATCATCGGCGCCAGGTTCAAGAACGCGCCAATCCGGCCACGCCGTCGTCGACGGCGAAACTGGCCAGCGTGGCCAGCTTTGAGTGCGGATCGCGCACATCGTCCAAACCCTGGAACAAGGTCGTCGTGCGCGCCGGCGTGATCTCGAGCAGCATGAAGCCGCGCTTGTCGCTGCGGCCGTATTTCAAATGCGGATTCATCGCCACGTACTGGTCGGTGCGTGACTGCGGACGCGAGTTCGAGCTCACCGAGGTGCCGCAAAATTCGCTCGCCAGCAGCGGATTGCCGGCTGCGGGCGGGCGCGTCGGATCGCGGCTCAGCTCGGCCGCGTAGAAGGTGTGCACGTCGCCCGACAGGATCAAAGGGTTGGCCGCCCGGCTCGCCTCCAGCGCGTCGAACAGGCGCTGGCGCGCCACCGGATAGCCATCCCAGCCATCGGTCCAGAAGCGGCCGTCGCCGTCCTCCGGAACCGGCACCTGGCTGGCCGGCGCCATCAGGGTTTGCTGGCCGATGATGTTCCAGCGCGCGCGCGACGAGTGCAACCCGGCGGCCAGCCAGTCCTGCTGCTGCGCGCCGAGCATGCTGCGCCCGGCGTCGTTCAATTCGGGGCACTGGCGCGGATAGACCGAGTTCGAGCCGCCCGCGCCCGGCCTCGGGCAGGCGTGGTGCGAACGGTACTGGCGATCGTCGAGCAGGTGCAGGCGCGCCAGCCGGCCCCAGTCGTAGCGCTGATACATGCGCAGGTCGGCATAGCCGCGCGCGCCCAGCGGCGGCAGGCGCAACGGCATGTGTTCGTAGAAGGCCTGGTAGGCGCCGGCGCGGCGTTGAAGAAAATTCGGATCGAGCCGCTCGTCGCGCTCGCCGCCGTAGTCGTTGGCCACTTCGTGATCGTCCCAGGTCACGACCCAGGGCGCGGCCAGATGCGCCGCCTGCAAGTGCGGGTCGCTCTTGTACTGCGCGTAGCGGGCGCGGTAGTCAAACAGCGTGACGCATTCGTCAACCCGCCGCGCGGCGCCCGGATGGCGCAACTGGTACGGCCCCCATTCGTAGATGTAGTCGCCCAGAAAGGCGACCAGGTCGGGCGCCGCGGCGGCGATGTGGCGGTGCGCCGCGTAGGCGCCGAACTCCCAGTGCTGGCAGGAGGCGACCGCCAGTTTCAGCGCGGCGGGCAGGGTGGCCGG
>JACMLV010000374.1 GCA_014379395.1 Burkholderiaceae bacterium | reverse complement strand
GTCTGGCGCAGCGGCCAGCCGTGCCCGGCGCGCGACTGGCAGGTGCGCAGCGCCGGCGGCGCCGCGATCTGGGTGTATACGACGATGTTCCCGGTGTTTTCCGGCGGCGCCGTGCAGCAGGTGTTTTGCATGGACGTCGACATCACCGCCCGCAAGCGCGAGGAGGGCGCCCTGATGGCCGTGGGCGGCAACTTCCGCCAGCTGTTTGAAAAATCGGCCGACGCCATCGTGCTGATCCGCGACGAGCTGATCGCCGACGCCAACCCGGCCGCCGTGGCGCTGTTCCATAGCCCGGACAAGCAGCGCATGCTGGGCCAGAGCCTGACCGATTTCTCGCCCCTGCAGCAGCCCGGCGGCGCCGCTTCGGCCCAGTTCAACGCCGGCATGGCGGCCCAGGCGCGCGCGGCCGGCAACTGCCGCTACGACTGGCGCTACCTGACCTGCGGCGGCCACCAGTTCTGGGCCGAAGTGCTGCTGACCTCGATCACCCACGAGCCGCACGTCCTGTACTACGCGCTGATCCGCGACATCTCGGCGCGCAAGCTGGCCGAGCGCTCGCTGTATCTGGCCGCGCAAGTGTTCGAGAACGCGCGCGACGCCATCGTCGTCACCGACCAGCAGCGCCGCGTCATCGCCGTCAACCACGCCTATTCCGAGATCACCGGCTTCGGCGCGGCCGAGATCATCGGCACGCCGTTCGCGATCCAGCGCAGGGAGGGAGGTGGGGGCGAGGAGGCGGCGCCGCCGCACCAGATATGGGCCGAACTGGGCGCCAGCGGCCACTGGCAGGGCGAGATCGCCGGCCAGCGCAAGAGCGGCGACTGCTACCCGGCGTGGCTGTCGCTGACCGTGATCCGCGACAGCCACGGCGCGGTCAGCAATTACATGGCGGTGGTGTCCGACATCACCGACCGCAAGAAGTCCGAGGAGCACACGCGCCACCTGGCCGAGCACGACTTCCTGACCGACCTGCCGAACCGGGTGCTGCTGCTCGACCGCCTCAGCCTGGCGCTGGCGACGGCGCGGCGCAAGGGCAGCATGCTGGCGGTGCTGTTCCTCGACCTTGACCATTTCAAGCACATCAACGACACCATGGGCCACCACGTCGGCGACCTGCTGCTCAAGGAGGTCGCGCGGCGCCTGCTCAAGTGCGTGCGCGGGGCCGACACCGTCAGCCGCCAGGGCGGCGACGAGTTCGTCATCCTGCTGGCCGACATCGGCAACATCGACCAGGCCGCGCACATCGCCGCCGCCATCTTGCAGGCGGTGACCCAGCCGTGCGAGATCGACGGCTACGCGCTGCAGGTGTCGACCTCGATGGGCATCAGCGTGTTTCCCAGCGACGGCGACGACATCGACACCCTGGTCAAGAACGCCGACATCGCGATGTACCACGCCAAGGAGAACGGGCGCCACAGCTTCCAGTTCTTCGACGCCGAGATGAACGCCCAGATCGTCGAGCGCGCCGCCTTCGAAAACGGCCTGCGGCGCGCGCTCGAGCGCGACGAGCTGGAACTCGAATACCAGCCCGAGATCGACATCGCCAGCGGCGCGGTGGTCGGCGTCGAGGCGCTGATCCGCTGGCGCCATCCGCAGCTCGGCCTGCTCGCGCCCGAGCGCTTCATCGCGGTGGCCGAGGAGTGCGGCCTGATGATCCCGATCGGCAACTGGGTGCTGCGCCACGCCTGCCGCCAGGCGCGGCGCTGGCACGACGCCGGCCACGCGCTGGTGGTGGCGGTCAACTTGTCGGCCGCCCAGTTCCTGCAAAAAAACCTGGTGCGCGACGTCGGCGAGGCGCTGCGCGCGGCCGCCCTGGCGCCGCCGTTCCTGGAACTGGAGATCACCGAGGCCATCATCATGAAGGGCGGCGCCGGCGTGATCGGCACCCTGAACGCGCTGCGCGAACTGGGCGTGAAGCTGACGATCGACGACTTCGGCACCGGCTATTCGCGCCTGGGCCACCTGCGCCGCTACCCGATCGACAAGCTCAAGATCGACCAGTCCTTCATGGCCGACATCGGCGCCAATCCGGACGACGCGGCCGTCATCACCACCATCATCGGCATGGCCAGAAGTTTGAAGTTGAAGGTCATCGCCGAAGGGGTCGAAACGGTGGCGCAACTGGATTTCTTGCGCGCCCAGGGCTGCGACGAGTACCAGGGTTATTACGCCTATTCAGCCTTGGCAGGCAGCGGACTGGGTGCTTTGCTGCCCGCTTTGCTAAGCCCCTTGCCGGTCGGCGGCGCCATCGAGCCGGCCGGCGTCGTACAGGCCGATCCTGGCTAGCACCTGGCCGTGGTCGGACGCCTCGGGCGGCGCCTGCCGCACATGCTCGTTCAGATAGCGCACTTCCAGCACTTCTCCGATGGCGCGGCTGGACGCCGGATTGAATTCCTCCGACACCAAAATATGATCGATGGTCATGCCGTGGCCGTCGTGCCAGATGGTCTCGCCGGGCGCGCGCTCGCACTCCGGCAGGCGCTGGATCCGGCGGCTGTCGAACAGCCGGTCGGCCAGCTCCTGGCCCGGCTCGCCGGACGCGCCGGCGCCGCTCACGATGCTGGTGGTGACGGCGTCGGCGACGTCGTTGAAGTCGCCCAGCACGATGCGCGGACGGCCGCTGGCGCGTCCCAGTTCGCTTAGCAGCACGCGCAGCGCGACCGCCTCGGTGCCGCGCCAGATCAGGGAGCGCAGGTTGGCCATCGCGAACAGCAGCGGATCGGCGCCGCCGTCGCCGTTGCGGTAATCGGGGCGGCGCGATTTCAGATGCACCACCACCACGTCAACGATGGCTCCGCCCGGCAGCGCGAGCTGCACGTGCAGCGGCGCCCGGGCGAAGCGGTCGGTG
>JACMLV010000373.1 GCA_014379395.1 Burkholderiaceae bacterium | reverse complement strand
CTCGACCCGGGCATTGGCGGAAGACAGGCTCATGCGAGCGGAATCATATTTCTCCTCGCGCGTCGCATTTTGCGCCTTGAGCTGGCTCTGGCGTTTAAATTGCAACTCGGCGAAATCGAGCTGGGCCCGATGGTCGGCCAGTTCGGCTTGCAGGCGGTCCATCTGGGCGCGCATGCTTTCCACTTTGGCCGGCTGGGTCGTGGGCGCCATTTCAATCAGCACCTCGCCGGCGATGACCGTGTCGCCGATGCCTGCGAGGACGGTCTTGATCTGCCCGGCGACCTGGGCATTCGCATCGACGTACTTATATAAGAGCAGCTTTCCGGCGGCATCGACTGTCTGCTCGATGTCGCCGCGCTGCACGGTGACGAAATCGGCTTTGACGGGCGCGGGCGGATGGGAGACCAGGGGCGGCGAGGGCAGCGGCTGCGGCGCGGGCGGCTGTTGCAGCACTTGCGCCAGTACCATGCCGGCGCTTAACAGCGCCGCCACCACGACCGTAAGGGCGAGGCCGCCGCGGCGGTATTTACGAGGGGATAGGGTGGCCTTGGGAGGCGGCGCTTCAAGGTGATTGGTAGTCATGATGTTTTGCTTATGAGTAGGCGAATTTTAACGCATGCCTTCCGATCAGGCGCTGCCAGCGCGGCGGAAGGCGGCGGCGCAACTTCCATGACAGTGTTTGGGGCAGCAGTGTTGATTCCAGCGGCAACTGAATACGCTCCGCAAGACCCCTATATTTTTGCCTGTCTCAATGTCTTTTTGAAACGTTTCAAATCGGGAGCGGCGAACAGCTTATTGCGTTCTAACGTGCCGCCAGGATTCAGCTTGCCGCTCGCGACATGGCGTCGCAACGTCGACATCGACACTTCCAGATACTCTGCCGCTTCGCGCGTCGTAAAGGGCGTGTCGGCCAAATGGCCGAACAACTCTGCATGGCTTAAGTCTGGTTCGCTCGGTTTCATGTGTCATTCCTCCGATGCCGGATGTCGCTTCAACTCGGTACAGAAGCGCTGGCGGCGCCGGCTCCCCGGCAACCACCGCGCTTCCTACCTGAACTCCTCGGCCACCAGATTATATTTCTGCATCTTGTGATACAGCGTCTGCTTGGGCAGGCCGAGCACGGCGCAGGCTTCGATGACGCTGCCGGCGTGGTTGCGCAGCTCCTGCTCGATCAGCGCGCGCTCGAAGCCGTTGACCTGCTCGGCCAGGGTTAAGGCGGCCGCGTTCTTGGCCGGTTGCAGCGGCCCGCCCGCCATGCCGAGCACGAAGCGGTCGGCGATGTTGCGCAGTTCGCGCACGTTGCCCGGCCAGCCGTGCGCCATCAGCAGGCGCATTTGGGCGCTGGTGACGATCGGCGCCGGCCGGTTGTAGCGCGTCGCCGCCGCCAGCACGAAGTGTTCGAACAGCATCGGGATGTCTTCGCGCCGCTCGCGCAGCGGCGGCAGGTGCAGCACGATCAGGTTGAGCCGGTAGTACAGGTCGCTGCGGAATTTTTGTTGGTTCGACAGTTCTTCCAGGTCGAGCTTGGCGGCCGCGACCACGCGCACGTCGAGCGCCACCGCGCTGTTCGAGCCGAGCCGTTCGATGTAGCGCTCTTGCAGCACGCGCAGCAGTTTCACTTGCAGGTTGAGCG
This sequence comes from Burkholderiaceae bacterium, assembly GCA_014379395.1. Classification (GTDB taxonomy): domain Bacteria; phylum Pseudomonadota; class Gammaproteobacteria; order Burkholderiales; family Burkholderiaceae_D; genus Janthinobacterium. The sequence continues at coordinate 8,706 of JACMLV010000373.1, read as the reverse complement.
GCAGGCTTTCGATTTCGTCGAGGAAGAAGGTGCCGCCGTCGGCGTGCTCGATCTTGCCGATCTGGCGCTTTTGCGCGCCGGTGAAGGCGCCCGGCTCGTGGCCGAACACTTCGCTCTCGAAGATGTTTTCCGGGATCGCGCCGCAGTTGACGGCGACGAAGTGGTGCTTGCGGCGCGCGCTGAAGTCGTGCAGGCAGCGCGCCACCATCTCTTTTCCGGTGCCGGTGTCGCCGTAGATCAGGACGTCGGCCGGCTCGTCGGCGACGTCGAGGATCAGGCGCCGGATGTCGCGCATCGGCGCCGAGTTGCCCAGCAGGCGGGCTTCGATGCCGCCGCCGTCGTCGAGCCGGCGGCGCAGGCTGTGCACCTCGAGCAGCAGCGAGCGCGTCTCCAGCGCGCGCAGGATGACTTCGACCAGTTGGTCGGACGAGTAGGGCTTTTCGATGAAGTCGTAGGCGCCCTGGCGCATGGCCTGCACCGCCATCGTGATGTCGCCGTGGCCGGTGACCAGGATCACCGGCAGGTGGGTGTCGATTTCCTTGATGGCGCCGAGCAGTTCCATGCCGCTGATGCCGGGCAGGCGCACGTCGCTGACGACGATGCCGGGGAAGTCCGGCCCGATCAGTTTGAGCGCCTGTTCGGCCGATTCGAACGCGAGCACGTTCAGGCCGGCCAGTTGCAGGGCCTGCTCGCTGCCTTCGCGCACGGTCGGGTCGTCCTCGACCAGCAGGATCTTCAATTCGTTAAACATCAGTTAGCTCCTGCAATTCGTAGGGTGGGGCGGGTCGCCGTTGGCGCGGCTTTTTGCCAACCCGGTGCGCGCGTCGTCCTCGCGGTGCGTGCGTCCGCGTGGGCACGGTAAACCCGTGCCCACCCTACGGAACCGCCTTCGCGCACGGTCGGGTCGTCCTCGACCAGCAAGATCTTCAATTCGATAAACATGGTTTTTTTTCTCGCTGGAGTTGGGTGGGCACGCTTTTGTGCCCACGCTGTGCATGCGTCCGCGTGGGCACAAAAACGGTGCCCACCCTACGTAACTGCCTTCGCGCACGGTCGGATCGTCTTCGACCAGCAATATCTTCAATTCGTTAAACATAGGTTTCCTCTTGCGGCGCGCGGCGCAGTTCGATGGTGAACACGGCGCCGCCGGCGACCGCGTTTTCGGCGTACAGCGCGCCGCCGAATTGGCGCGTGATTTGTTCCGAGATGGCCAGCCCGAGGCCGAGCCCGACGCCTTGCGGCTTGGTGGTGAAAAACGGTTCGAACAGGCGCTGGCGCGCTTCCTCGGGCAGGCCGGGGCCGGAGTCGGCGACGCGGATGAAGACCTGCTCGTCGTTCTGGCTCACCTCGACCGTCAGGCGCCGCTCGGCGCAGCCGGCCATCGAGTCGAGCCCGTTGGCGAACAGGTTGATGAGCACTTGTTCGAGGCGGTTGCTTTCGCACAGCGCGTAGACGTCGTCGGCGCCGCGCTGGATGAAGCGCACTTTGTCCACTTCGAGCCGGCGCTCGAACAGGAACAGCGCGTTGGCGATCGCCGTCGAGATCGACACCGAGGTCAGGCTGGTGGTCGATTTGCGCGCGAACACTTTGAGCTGGCCGGTGATGGCGCCCATGCGCGCGGCGATCTGGGCGATACGGGCCAGGTTCTTTTTAACGTCGTCGACGCGGCCGCGCTCGAGCAGGATGACGGCGTTGTCGGACATGGTGCGCAGCGCCGTCAGCGGTTGGTTGAGCTCGTGCGTGATGCTGGCCGACATCTGCCCGAGCACGGCCATCTTGCCGGCCTGGAACAGCTCGTTCTGGGTCAGGTGCAGCTTTTGCTCGGCCTGGCTGCGCACGGCGATTTCCTCGCTCAGGTTGTGGGTCATGGTTTCCAGCGCCCTGGTGCGCTCGGCCACCATCGCCTCGAGGTTGTCGTAGGCGTGCTGCAGGGCCTCCTTGGTCAGCAGCTGCTGGTCGAGCGCCTGGCGCCGCTGGCGCAGGTAGAAGAACAGCAGCAGCACGAAGCTCAGCGCCATGCAGGAGAAGATCGCGGCGGCCTGGGCGTTGGAGCGGCTGGTGCTCAAGTCCGACAGGTAGAGGAATTGCCAGTTGCGCGGCGAATTGAGTCTCCGGTGCGTCATCAGGCTGGCGCTGGTGCGCGCGCGCGCCGTCGGCTGGGCCGGGTCGCGGAAGCTGATGATGCGGGCGCCGTCGTCTAGCCTTTGGTCCGACAGGAAGGGGATCACGTCGAGCGTTTGCAGGTAGTACTGGCGGGTTTGCTTGAGTTGCTGGCGCACGGCCGGCGCCAGCGGCGCCAGGGACTTGTATTTCCAGGCCGGCACCGAGGTCAGGAAGACGACCCCGTTCTCGTCGGCCAGCATGACCTTGTCGCTGCCTTGCACCCAGCTTTTTTCGAGCTTCTCGATGTTGACCTTGACGGTCGCCACGCCGAGCATGCGGCCGTTCTGGTAGATGCCGTGGGCGAAGAAGTAGCCCGGCTCGCCGTTGGTGGTGCCGATGCCGTAAAAGCGCCCCGGCGTGCCGCGCAGCGCGTCTTGCACGTAGGGCCGGAACGAGACGTCGTCGCCGAGGAAGTTGTTTTTTTCGCGCCAGTTGCTGGTGGCGCGGGTGATGCCGTTCAGGTCGGTGATGTAGATCGCGCTGGCCTTGGCCTGCTCGTTCATCTGCTCGAGGTACTGGTTGACCGCCGCCAGCAGCTCCGCGTCGCCCGGCGCGTTCAACAGGCGGATCACGTCCTTGTTCAATTCCAGCGTGCGCGGCAGGAAGTCGTATTTCTCGAGCGCGGTTTCCAGGCTGCTGACGTACATTTCCAGCTTTTGCGCGCCGCTCGCGTGCAGCTTGCCGATGGCGATCTGCTCGGCCCAGACGTAGGCCAGCCAGGACAGCGCCAGCAGGCCGGCCAGCATGCCGGCCCACAGCAGCGCCGGGCGCGCGGCGGCGGCGGGTACGAGCGGGGCGGTGGTGGGGGCGGGACTGTTGGGCATGGTTTGCATTTTGGAATCAGGCGACAGTATGGCATCGAAGCGCGGTGGCGGCCACAGGGGCCGGACGTGAAAAGAGCCGCGGCGCGTGTCGCACCGCGGCTCCCGGTCAGCTGTGAGTCCGTCAAACTTAGGCTCACTCCCTAAGTCCGACAACCTCCCTGGGAGACAGCCTCCCAGCAGCTGCCACAATCAGAACGCGTGACGCATGCCCAGATTGACGCCGGTGTTGCCGGTGCCGATATCGGTGGCGTTGCCGACCTTGTAGGTCGCGCCGTTCTTGTTGTTGATGTGCGCGTAGGCCGCGTACAGGTCGGTGCGCTTGGACAGGCTGTACAGGTAGCCGAACGCCCATTGACGCGCATCCTTGGCCGCCGCGTTCTCGTCGACGTGGCGGATGTAGGAGGCGAGCAGCTTGTGCGCGCCGAGCGGCGCGGACAGGCCGAGCAGCAGGTCGTGGCTGTCGGCGCCGGCCAAGCCGTCGTTGGCCGCGTAGCCGAAGTTGGCCTGCGCCGCGCCGAAGTCGTACTTCACCGCCAACAAGGTGTTGCTGGCCTTGTCGCTGGCGCTGGCGTTGTCGCGTCGGTGGTGCGCCAGCGTCATGCGGGCCGGGCCGCGCACGTAGTTCAGCGCCGCGCCCAGGGTGCGGTTGGCGTCGCTGCCCAGCGCGCTTTCGCCGGCGCCGTAGGCCAGGTCGGCCGACAGGCCGAGGAACGCGGGCGAGACGTACTCGACCATATTGTCGACGCGGGTGTTGCTGGTCATCAGGTTCGAGGCGGTGCCGGCCAGGCCGATCGCGAACGGATCGGCGACGTCGCGCAGGGTGCGGTAGTACGGCGAATACTGGCGGCCGAGCGTGACGGCGCCGGCGCCGCGGCTCGACAGGCCGACGTAGGCTTGGCGGCCGAACAGCAGGCCGCCCTGGGCGGAGGCGCCGGTGTCGATGCCGAAACCGCTTTCCAGCACGAAGTTGGCGTTCAGGCCGTTGCCCAGTTCTTCGGTGCCCTTGAAGCCCAGGCGCGAGCCGGAGGCGATGCCGCTGCTGATGTTGCGCGCCTGGGCGGCGCCGCCGCGTTCGTACACCAGGCCGGCGTCGGCCACGCCGTAGACGACGACACTGGATTGCGCCAGAACGGCGCCGGGGGCGATGGCGAGCAGGGTGAGCAGGGTGGGTAGCGCTTTTTTCATGAGTCTATTTTGTGAAAGGTGAAAATCTTGTTATTTGTTGTCGCCGGGTCCGGGGTTGTGGCAACCCCGGACGCCGGCGAGCAATCAGGCCGCTTTGCGCAGCTCTTCGCCGGCGGGCACGGAGTGGAGGCCGGCTTCGCCTTCCGGCGCCAGGCCACCTTCCCACTTGGCGACGACGGCGGTGGCGATGGCGTTGCCGACCGCGTTGGTGGCCGAGCGGCCCATGTCGAGGAACTGGTCGACGCCCATCAACAGCAGCAGGCCGGCTTCAGGGATGTTGAACTGGTTCAACGTGGCGGCGATCACCACCAGCGAGGCGCGCGGCACGCCGGCCATGCCCTTCGAGGTCAGCATCAACAGCAGCAGCATGGTGATCTGGGTGCCGACCGGCAGGTCGATGCCGTAGGCCTGGGCGATGAACAACACGGCGAAGGTGCAGTACATCATCGAGCCGTCCAGGTTGAACGAGTAGCCCATCGGCAGCACGAAGCTGGAGATCTTGCGCTGCACGCCGAACTGGTCGAGCGCGACCAGCAGTTTCGGATAGGCGGCCTCCGAGCTGGCGGTCGAGAAGGCCAGCAGGAATGGTTCGCGGATCAGGCCGACCAGCTTGAACACGCGCGGGCCGATGACCAGGAAGCCGGCGCCGATCAACAACGCCCACAGGCACACCAGGCCGATGTAGAAGCCGCCCATGAACTTGGCGAAGGTGACCAGCACGCCCAGGCCCTGGGTGGTGACGACGGAGGCCATCGCGGCGAACACGGCCAGCGGAGCCATCGCCATGATCGCGCCGGTGATTTTCAACATCACTTGCGCCAGTTGGTCGACCACGGCGGTCAGGGTGCGGCCGTGCTCGCCCAGGCCGGCCAGGGCCGCGCCGAAGAAGATCGAGAACACCAGCACTTGCAGGATCTCGTTGTTGGCCATCGCCTCGATCGGCGACTTCGGCACCAGGTGGGTGATGAAGTCCTTCAGCGTGAAGGCGGCCGTCTTCAGGTTGGTGGCGGTGCCCACTTCGGGCAGCGGCAGGCCGAGGTTGACGCCCAGCTGCATGTAGTTCGACAGGACCAGGCCCAGCGTGAGCGAGACCAGCGAGGCCATCACGAACCAGCCCAGCGCCTTGACGCCGATGCGGCCGGCGGTCTTGCTGTCGCCCATGTGGGCGATGCCGACGGTGAGGGTGGAGAACACCAGCAGCGCGATGATCATCTTAATCAGGCGCAGGAAGACGTCGGTGGCGATCGAGATGTGGCTGGCGATGTCGGCCGCGATCTTCTTGTCCGGGAAGGTGTCGTGGCAGGCGTAGCCGACCAGGATGCCCAATACCATCGCTACCAGGATGTAGACCGTTAATGGCCGTTTCTTTTTCAACATGATGACTCCTCCTTGCGCCGCGGTGAGCGGACTCTGTTTGATTGAAGCAACGCCGGCCTCGGGACTTTTTCGCTGCCGGCGGTTTGTTGGTTGCGACTCCATAGTTAGCAATCGCTGTGCCAGTCGCGATTCGGACGGGAGGGGTTTTCAAGTGGCTGTTTTTCAAGGGGTTTTTTTACGGGGGGAGAGGAGCCCCGGCGCCGCCGTTTGAAAACTTGGACTGGGCGGGAAATTGACGTATGAGAATTCAGACGGTGCCGACGGGGCGCGTTGGCGGATAAATATAATTGTTTAAATAGAATCTTAAACAGGTAAATGAAATGCCATTCGGCTACAATATGCACAAATTTTTCTGCTGACTTTTTCAGCAACGTCTGGCGGATTCGCCCGATCCGTCGAACTTGGAAACAAAGAAAAGCAATGGCTATGCAGGGCGTCAATTTCTCGATCATCAACCAGGCCGCCTGGGCGCCCGGACTGACCACGCCGCAAGCCTGGCGCGACTGGGCCGGGCAGCCGTCCGTGATTTCCCGCGCCGGCCAGGCCGAGCCGGGCGTGGCACCGATGCCGGCCATGCTGCGCCGGCGCGCCGGTTTCCTCGGCAAGATGGCGCTCGAAGTGGCCTATCAATGCCTGGAGCAACGGCGCGACGTGCCGAGCGTGTTCGTGTCGCGCCATGGCGACGTCGAGCGGGTGGTCGGGCTGCTGGGCGAGTTGGCACGCGGCGAGCCGCTCTCGCCGACCGGGTTCGGCATGGCGGTGCACAACGCCCACGCCGGCCTGTTCTCGATCGCCCGCGCCGATCAGGCGCAGCACATCGCGCTGGCGGCCGGCGCCAGCGGCATCGAGCACGCGGTGATCGAAGCCTGCGGCCTGCTGGCCGACGGCGCGCCGCTGGTGCTATTGGTGGTGAGCGACTGCGCGCTGCCGGCGCCGTTGGAAAAATTCGCCGACTGCGACGAGCAGCCGCACGCCTGGGCCTGGCTGATGGCGCCGGCCGGCGTCGACCCGATTTCGCTGAGCTGGAGCGGCGCCGACGCCGATGCCGATCCCTGCGAGTCCGAGCGCGTGCCGGCCGGGCTGGCGATTCAGCGTTTTTATTTGAACCTTCAGGCCGGCCGCGCGCGGCGCCTGGAACGGCTGGCCGACCGGCGCCGCTGGTGTTGGGCGCGCGGTGCTTGATCTCGCCTGGCGCTACTGGCGCGTGCTGGCCACCGCCGTCAGCTTCGCCGCCTTCGGCGTCGGCGGCCTGTTGCTGCGCATCGTCGTGTTTCCGCTGCTGAACCTGCTGGTCTGGCGCCGCGCGCGCCGGGTGGCGCTGGCGCGCGGCGTGATCCGGCTGACCTTCCGCGCCTACATCGAGTTGATGCGCGCGCTCGGCGTGCTGCGCTACGAGGTGCGCGGCCTGGAAAAGCTCGAGCGCGGCGGCCTGCTGATCCTGGCCAACCATCCGACCCTGATCGACACGATCTTCCTGATGGCCTTCGTCAAGCGCGCCGACTGCATCGTCAAGGCCGATTTGTGGGACAACCCGTTCATGCGCGGTCCGGTGCGCGCGGCCGGCTACATCCGCAACGACGGCGGCGGCGTCGAGTTGGTGGCCGACTGCCTGGCCGCGCTGCGCCGGGGCGATAACCTGATCATCTTCCCGGAGGGCACGCGCACGCCCAGTTGCGGCGCCGTCAGCTTGAAGCGCGGCGCCGCCAACATCGCCGTGCGCGGCGCGCGCGACATCACGCCGGTGCTGATCGAGTGCCAGCCGCCGACGCTGGGCAAGGGCGACAAGTGGTGGCGCGTGCCGCCGCGCCAGGCCCGCTTCACGATCGCGGTGCAAGACGATTTGCCGATCGCCCAATTCATCGCCGCGGCCGATTCGGAGGTGCTGGCGGCGCGCCGCCTGACCGACCATTTGCAACATTTTTTCACTAGAAGGCAACCAATCCATGCTTGAACAGGAAGTCAAGGAACTCATCATCGAGGCGCTCCAGCTCGAGGACATCGGCGCGGCCGACATCGACACCGACGCGCCGTTGTTCGTCGAAGGCCTGGGGCTCGATTCGATCGACGCGCTCGAGCTGGGCGTGGCGCTGCAAAAGAAATACGGCATTTCGCTGTCCGGCGAATCGGACGACACCCGGCGCCACTTCGCCTCGGTGCGTACGCTGGCGGCATTGATCGACAGTCATAGAAAGAAGTAAGGGAAAACAGGCATGATCGTAATGAGTGAAATGAGCCGGGACGAGCTGTACGGGTGGGTGGTCGATCTGCTCGCCGAGATGTTCGAACTGGATAAGGCGACGCTGACGCCGGCCTCGAACCTGTACAGCGACCTCGACATCGACAGCATCGACGCGGTCGACCTGGCGGTGAAGCTGAAGCAGCTGACCGGCAAGCGCCTGCAACCGGAGGTGTTCAAGACCATCCGCACCATCGACGACGTGGTGCAGGCGCTGCTCGGCCTGGCGGCGGAGCAAGCAGCATAAAACGGGTTTTGCCAGCGCTGACGCTGCTGATCACGCTGCTGTACCCGCTCGCGATCTGGCTCGGGCAGGGGCGGGTGCAGCCGCGCTGGCTGGCCGGGCTGCTGTTGCTGGCGGCGGCCAGCCGGCTGCCCTCGCTCAAGCTGAGCGGCGCCGCGCGCGCCTCGGTCGGCGGCGCCATGCTGCTGGTCGGCTGGGCCATCTGGAGCAACCTGCTGCTGCCGCTCAAGCTCTATCCGGTGCTGGTCAACGGCGCGCTGCTGGCCGCCTTCGGCTACAGCCTGCTGGCGCCGCCGTCCATGATCGAGCGCCTGGCGCGCCTGCGCGAGCCGGACCTGCCGCCGGCGGCGGTGCGCTACACCCGGCGCGTGACGCAGGTCTGGTGCGGCTTTTTCGTCGTCAACGGCGCGATCGCGCTCGGCACCGCCCTGTGGGCCTCGGAGGCGCTCTGGTCGCTCTACACCGGCGTGATCGCCTATATTTTGATGGGATTGTTGTTCGGCGCGGAGTATCTGGCGCGCCGCCGTTTCAAGCGTTTGCACCATGTCTGATTCCCTTTTTGATTCCCTTGTCCATTCGCCGTCCGGGCTGGCCGGCCTGATCGCCGCGCGCGCGCCGCAAGCGACGCTAGGCTGGCGCCTCGGCGCCGCCGTCAGCAACGCCGAGTTCCTGGCGCG
>JACMLV010000039.1 GCA_014379395.1 Burkholderiaceae bacterium | reverse complement strand
GCCAGCCTGGCCGCGCTGGCCGCCGGCGTGCTGCAAGTGCACTCGCTGGCGCAGCGCGCGACCCACGCCTACGCCCGGGTCGAGGCGCAACTGCAGCAACAGGCGCAAATCCTGAACCAGATCCACGAGTCGGTGCTGACGATGGACACGACCGGCTACATCACCAGCTGGAACAACGGCGCCGAGCGGCTGTTCGGCTACAGCGCGCTGGAGGCGATCGGGCAAAACATCCTGTTCCTCTACGAAGACGACGACGCCAGCTTCCACGACGCCTTCGCCGAACAGGGCGGGCGCCTGATGGAAGTGCGGCGGCGCAAAAAATCGGGCGAAATCATCTGGACCAGCCTGTCGCTCTCGACACTCTACGACGGCGCCGGCGCGGCCATCGGCCTGATCGCCTACCTGAGCGACATCACCGAGCGCAAGCAAGCCGAGGAACGCCTGCACCACCTGGCCTACTACGACGCCCTGAGCGGCCTGCCCAACCGCACCCTGCTGGCCAAACTGCTCGACCAATCGCTCAGCGCGGCGCTGCGCAACCAACTGCTCGGCTGCGTGCTGTTCATCGACCTGAACCGCTTCAAACTGATCAACGACACCCTCGGTCGCGTCATCGGCGACCAACTGCTGCGCCAAGTGGCGCAACGCTTTCGCGGCGCCGTGCGCGAAGTCGACCTGGTGGCGCGCTTGGGCGGCGACGAATTCGCCGTCTGCCTGCTCGACATCGGCCAACACTTCGAAGCGAGCCTGGTGGCGCACAAACTGCTGGCCGCGCTGGCGCCGCCGTTCCTGATCGAAGGCCACGAACTGCGCGTGGGCGCGAGCATCGGCATCAGCGTCTCGCCGCAAGACGGCGCCGACGCCGAAACGCTGCTGCGGCTGGCCGACATCGCCATGGTGCGCGCCAAGCAGGGCGGCGAAAGCGGCCAGGAACACATCGCCTTCTACAGCCATGAAATGAACCAAGGCATGCAAGAGCGCATGCGCGTCGAAACTGGCCTGCGCCACGCGCTCGGCCACGGCCAACTGCGCCTGCACTACCAGCCCAAATACTCCCTGTCGAGCGGACGCATCATCGGCGCCGAAGCCCTGGTGCGCTGGCAGCATCCCGAGCGCGGCATGGTGCCGCCGGACCAATTCATCCCCCTGGCCGAATCGACCGGCCTCGTCGTGCAAGTGGGCGAATGGGTACTCGAAACCGCCTGCGCCCAAGCGCGCGCCTGGCGCCAAGCCGGCCTGCCGCCGGTGGCGTTGGCGGTCAACGTCTCGGCGCGCGAATTCACCGCCGCCCTGCCGGCGCGCGTGAGCGACACGTTGAAACGCTACAACCTCGAACCGGCCTGGCTGGAACTCGAAATCACCGAAAGCACGCTGATGAACAACATCGAACGCGTCATCGGCATCATGGACCAACTGACCAAACTCGGCGTCGCACTCTCGCTCGACGACTTCGGCACCGGCTACTCCAGCCTGTCATATTTGAAACGCTTCCCGATCGACACCCTCAAAATCGACCGCTCCTTCACCACCGGCATCCCGCGCGACGACAACGACTGCGCCATCGCCAGCACCATCATCAGCATCGCCCGCCAGCTCAAACACAAAGTCATCGCCGAAGGCGTCGAAACAGCCGAACAAATGGCCTTCCTCAAAAACTCAGGCTGCGACGAAGTGCAAGGCTTCCTCCTATCGCGGCCCGTCCCGGCCGACCAATTCGAACGTATCCTGCGGGAAAACTGGGGCATCCTCGACCCACAAGCCGCCGCCGGCTGAAGCGGTGGCGCCGCACTTTCACCCGCCATCGTCACAAACCATTATGTATAATGCTGCACACTGGAAGCGTGGCCGAGTGGTTGAAGGCACTAGTCTTGAAAACTAGCGACGGTGTGAGCCGTTCGTGAGTTCGAATCTCACCGCTTCCGCCAGGAAACAAAATAGCCGCCCTCGGGCGGCTTTTTTGTTTCCTGGCGGAAGCGAGTGGGGCACCTTCGTGCCCCACGTGTGAGATTCGAAGGGCTGGGCGTACAAGCCCAGCCCCCTTCGAATCGCCCGACTGCTGCCGCGGAGCGGCAGCGCCGCGCGCCGAAGGCGCGCGCCCAAGAACCAAAATACTGCCGCAGAGGGCGGCAGCGCCGCGCGCCGAAGGCGCGCGCCAAAACCAAACAAAAAAAAGCCGCATCCAGCCGCCCCTCACCCATCCCAACAAAAGCGAGCGTCCCAACAACGGCCAAGCTCCGGCGCGAAAAAACGCCGCCAGAGCCAGCGCGGCGCTTATCAAAAAAAACATTGCCAGCAACATGGGAATGGCAATAATATATGATTCTTTACGGCAATCAAGACACGCTCCCTCCCACATCCATATAATCGGCGATATGTTTTTTCCCATGAAAACCACTATCCGACTTTCCCTTAGCCTGCTTTGCACAGCGCTGCTGGGCGGGTGCGCGGCCCATTTGCACGATGAAAAAGAGCAAGTCAAGTCGTCGCAACGGGCCATGCTAAGCGGAATGATGCGTACCCAACGCGAAAAAATCATGCAAGCGCAGTGGGCCGGCAAGTCCTACGCGGCGCTCACCGAAGCGCTGGGCGAACCCCAGATGATCATGAGCGTGCCGGGCCGTTCGGACCACTCGACGGCCAAGGTCTACGGGATTTTGGACGAAGGCTCGCAGTGCATCGACGCGTTCACCGTCGTCACGGTCACCGGCGAACCGGTGATCTCCCATTATTTCTGCCGTTAATCTGCCGCGAATCTGCCACTAAGCGCGCGCCCGCCGCACGTCTCATCCCGCCATGCCGACGCCGTGCGGCCTCAATGCGCCTTGGACAGGATCAGCAACCAGCGCCGCATCAACAGCACTTCCACATGACCCGGCTCGATGCCGGTATCGCACTCGATCAACGGGTTGACCGCGTAATAGCGCTTGCGGAAATCACGACACACCAGCATTTCGCGTTTGCCCATGCGCACGAGGAAAGAACTCGGGGCATATTCCAGACCGAACCGAGCACCGAAACCGCCATTTAATGTTGTCATGACATTCCTTAGAAAGTGGATGCGTTGAACCAGCCCTGAGCTTAGCATAACAACTGTATAAAAACACAGTAACTGTACAAATAAACAGCTTGTCGCGGATACGCCACGAAATGCCGGGCGGGCACCGATGGTATGCTGAGCGATTCGAACAGGACAGCGACTACACCGATGAGGAAATTTCCCCCCGCGCCCCCGGCGCCGGGCGCGCCGGGCGCCGGCTCCGGACTGCGGCTGCTG